>QHOP01000213.1 GCA_003219345.1 Verrucomicrobiota bacterium | reverse complement strand
GACGGTCAATGCGAGCGGACCGCCTGCGACGGGTTTGGTAGGGGCGTATTCGTTCAACGAGGGGGCGGGGACGAGCGTTGGGGATGGATCGGGCAACGGGAACGTGGGGACGATCAGTGGGGCGAGCTGGACGAGTGCGGGCAAGTATGGCAATGGGCTTTCGTTCAACGGGACCAGCGCGCTGGTGACGGTGAACGATTCGGGCTCGTTGCATTTGACGACGGGGATGACGCTGGAGGCGTGGGTGAATGCGACGACGGTGAGCAGCGCGTGGCGGGATGTGATCTACAAAGGGAGGGACAACTACTTTTTGGAGGGGACGTCGGACAACAACAAGCTGCCTGGCGGCGGGGCGACCTTGGGTGGGGCTGGGGCGCTGACGTATGGGACGGGGGCATTGGGGGTGGGCACGTGGACGCACTTGGCGCTGACGTATGACGGGGCGGCGCTGCGCTTGTATGTGAACGGAACGCAGGTGTCGAGTGTGGCGAAGACGGGAACGATTTTGACCTCGACGAACCCCTTGCAGATCGGTGGGGACAGCATGTACGGGCAGTATTTTGCGGGGACGATAGACGAAGTGCGGGTCTACAACGTGGCGCTGAGCGCGGCGCAGATCCAGGGGGACATGAACACGCCGATCGGCGGTTCAAATCCGAACACGGCGCCGACGATTTCGGCCATCGCGGACCAGGTGACGAATGAAGACACGTCGGCTGGGCCGATCAATTTCACGGTGGGGGATGTGGAGACGGGTGCGGGGAGTCTGACGGTGAGCGGCAGTTCGTCCGATGTGACAGTGGTGCCCAACGGGAACATTGCGTTCGGGGGCAGCGGGGCCAACCGGACGGTGACGGTGATGCCGGCGGCGAACCAGAACGGGACGGCGACGATCACGGTGACGGTGAGCGACGGTGCATTGACGGGGAGCAGCCGTTTTGCGCTGACGGTCAATGCGGTGAACGACGCGCCGACGATTTCGGGGATTGCGAATCAAACGACGACGGTGAACACGGCGGCTGGGCCGATCAATTTCACGGTGGGGGATGTGGAGACGGGTGCGGGGAGTCTGACGGTGAGCGGCAGTTCGTCCGATGTGACGCTGGTGCCCAACGGGAACATTGTGTTCGGGGGCAGTGGGGCCAACCGGACGGTGACGGTGACACCGGCGGGGGGGCAGACGGGAACGGCGACCATCACGGTGGCGGTGAGCGACGGACAATTGAGCAGCAACACTTGGTTCACCTTGACGGTCAATGCGAGCGGACCGCCTGCGACGGGTTTGGTAGGGGCGTATTCGTTCAACGAGGGGGCGGGGACGAGCGTTGGGGATGGATCGGGCAACGGGAACGTGGGGACGATCAGTGGGGCGAGCTGGACGAGTGCGGGCAAGTATGGCAGCGGGCTGGTGTTCAACGGGAGCGGGGCGCGGGTAACGATCAACGATTCGGGCTCGTTGCATTTGACGACGGGGATGACGCTGGAGGCGTGGGTGAATGCGACGACGGTGAGCAGCGCGTGGCGGGATGTGATCTACAAAGGGAATGACAACTACTTTTTGGAGGGGACGTCGGACAACAACAAGCTGCCTGGCGGCGGGGCGACCTTGGGTGGGGCTGGGGCGCTGACGTATGGGACGGGAGCATTGGCGGTGGGCACGTGGACGCACTTGGCGCTGACGTATGACGGGGCGGCGCTGCGCTTGTATGTGAACGGAACGCAGGTGTCGAGTGTGGCGAAGACGGGAACGATTTTGACCTCGACGAACCCCTTGCAGATCGGTGGGGACAGCATGTACGGGCAGTATTTTGCGGGGACGATAGACGAAGTGCGGGTCTACAACGTGGCACTGAGCGCGGCGCAGATCCAGGCGGACATGAACACGCCAATCCCGTAGGAGTGAGCCCGGTGCGGATCGAGAGGAGGAAGGGTGCGTTGTCGTGGGGCCGGATGGCTCTCTCGCCGGTCGGGTCCCGCAACGGCGGCCGAGTGTCTCGGCCAAAAGGATCGCCAGGTCACATGTCAACGGGATCAAACGGGCGACTGTTTAAAAGGGCAGCTATCGTCACCGGTTCGAGCAGCGGAGTCGGTCGAAGCATTGCCCTCGCCTTGGCGGAGGAGGGCGCGGACGTAGCATTGCTCGGTCGGAGGATGAAATTCCTGCGGATGGTAGCCCGGGAATGCAGCGAATTCGGCTCGAAGGCCGTCTGTTACCGGGTGGATTTGCTCAGAGACACGGAGCTTCGGGGATTGAAGGCGCAGGTAATTCGAGATTTTGGCGGCGTAGACATTCTCGTTCACAGCGCGGGTGTGATCGCGTTGTCGAGTTTCGCCGCCGCCTCATTGCGTGACTTTGACTGGCAGTACCGATGCAACGTTCGAGCGCCGTTCGCTTTGACGCAGCTATTTCTTTCTTCGCTCATCCGGCGACGCGGCCAAGTTATTTTCATTAACTCGACAGCCGGGCTGGTTGCCGGATCAGGCGTATCGCAGTACGCGGCGACCAAACACGCCCTGAAAGCGGTGGCGGACAGTCTGCGTGAGGAAGTGAATGCCTCCGGCGTCCGTGTTTTGAGTGTTCATCTGGGGCGCACGGCAACACCAATGCAGGCAAGGGTGCATGAATTGGAAGGAAAAAACTACCACCCTTCGTACTTGATCCAACCCGAGCAGGTGGCTGAGGCGGTGGTCGGCGCTTTGGTGGCGGGTCCGGAGGCGGAGATCACGGATATCCGGATTCGCCCCATGCTCAAACCACGGATGCCGTTGCAGAAAAAATAGCGTGAGGTTATCTCATTGTTTAGCATTTCCTCCGGATCTGGAACGGGCTAAGTTCAACGTGCGGCTAACCTTTGGGTTCCCTGCAGTTATGAGAGTCTCGGTAATGCCGGTCCTTCGAATGTCCGCCGTCGCGCTATGTTGCATGGGCTCAGTTTCAGGGGTGAGCCAAGTAACGGTGCTGACCTACCGTAACGATGTCGCACGGACGGGCGAGAACACAAATGAGACGACTTTGAACCTGGCCAACGTTAACACAAACACGTTCGGCAAGCTGTTTTCGTACGCTGTCGATGGCTACGTTTATGCGCAGCCTCTTTATATGACGAACGTCGCCATTCCGGGAAAAGGGACGCATAACGTGACCTTTGTCGCCACGGAGCATGACAGTGTCTATGCCTTCGACGCTGATGACAATTCCGGTCCGAACGCCACGCCTCTCTGGCAAGTGAGTTTCATCGACCCGACTGCGGGCGTGACCACCGTGCCCCCGGCGGACACTGGAGAAGCGGGCGACCTCGTGCCGGAGATCGGGATCACAAGCACGCCCGTCATCGACGCCACAACCGGTACGCTTTTCGTTGAGGCCAAGACCAAGGAGACGGCCGGAGGCACTCATTACGTGCATCGTTTGCACGCTCTCGACTTGACGACCGGGGCGGAAAAGTTCGGCGGTCCGGTTGAGATCCAAGCCATCGTAACGGGGGGCGGCGTAGGGAACAACGGTGCTGGGCAGGTGCCGTTCGAGCCGTTGCGCGAACTGAATCGGCCGGGCCTGTTGCTGCTCAACGGAGTGGTATATCTCGGCTACGGTTCGCACGGGGATAATGGTCCGTACCACGGTTGGTTGTTGGGGTATAACGCACAGACGTTGCAGCAGGTGGCTGCCTATAACACGACACCGAATGGAGGAGAAGGAGCGATCTGGCAGGGGGGCGCTGGGCCCGCTGCGGATGCCTTCGGCAATATCTACTTCATTACTGGCAACGGCACGTTCAGCACCAATAACGCCGATAACAACCAAAACAATTTCGGCAACAGCTTTATGAGGCTGTCCACAACCAATGGCTTGGTGGTCGTTGATTATTTCACGCCCTCTGATCAACAGGCCCTCAACGATGGTGACATCGACCTTGGCTCTGGCGGCGCTTTGGTGCTGCCCGATGTCGTCGGCAGCGCGACGCACCCACACCTCGTGGTCGGCGCGGGAAAGGACGGGACAATTTACCTGCTCGATCGCGACAACCTGGGGCATTACAATTCGACGGATGACAGTCAAGTTGTGCAGTCCATCCCCGGTGCGATTGGCGGACCGGGATACCCACCGATTATTAGCGGTTCTTTCGGAATCCCGGCGTACTTCAACGACCGTGTTTATTTCGTGGGAGTTGGCGATGTGCTGAAAGCGTTTCGGTTCTCGTCGGGAACGCTGGTCAGCACTCCCGATTCAGTCAGCCCGACCACCTTTGGCTTCCCGGGAGCCTCTCCGAGCGTCTCGGCAAGTGGCACAGGCGACGGGATTGTGTGGGCACTGCAAAATGAAGCGTACTCATCCAGTGGTCCGGCAGTGTTGCATGCCTACAAAGCTTCGAACGTTGCGATCGAACTCTACAACAGCTCTCAGGCCGGCAATCGCGACACCGCCGGTCCCGCCGTAAAGTTCACCGTGCCCACCGTCGTCAACGGCAAAGTCTATGTGGGTGGACAATACGCACTGACGGTCTTTGGGCTCTTCCCACTGCCGACGGCTGGTCTGGTGGCGGCGTATAGTTTCGACGAAGGGACGGGATCGACGGTAGCGGACGGGTCCGGGAACGGGAACAATGGGACGATTAGCGGGGCGAGTTGGACGACCTCGGGCAAGTATGGCAGTGGATTAATGTTCGACGGTACGGGCGCGCGGGTGACGGCAGCCGATGCGGCCTCGTTGCATCTTACGACGCGGATGACGCTGGAGGCGTGGGTGAATCCGGCGGCGGTGAGCAACACGTGGCGGGACGTGATTTACAAAGAGAACGACAACTACTTCCTGGAGGCGACCTCGGACAACAACGACGTGCCGGCTGGCGGGGGCACTATTGGTGGGGCGGACGCGGTGGCGTACGGGACGGCGCCATTGGCGACTAACACATGGACGCACCTGGCGGTGACGTATGACGGGGCGACCCTGCGGCTGTATGTGAATGGAGCGCAAGTGTCGAGCCAGGCGCAAACGGGGAACATAGCAACCTCGACGAACCCGTTGCAGATCGGGGGGGACAGTATTAACGGGCAGTATTTCCAGGGGACGATTGACGAGGTTCGCGTTTACAACAGGGCCCTGACGGCAGCGCAGATCCAGACGGACATGAATACGGCAATCGGAATGCCCTCTGTTTTAACAGTAGCAATCAGCGGTGCGCAACTCACCATTTCCTGGCCGAATTCCTCCACTGCGTATGTGTTAGAAGTCGCGGACAGCCTTTCACCGCCCATCACCTGGAATCCGGCACCAGAACCGCAGACGGTCATTGGGAATAAGATCGTTGTTGCCGTTCACGCAGCAAGCGGACGAGCTTTCTATCGGTTGAAGCCGCAGTCTCCCTGATCGTTGACGACCCATGAGCTGCGCTTTGAAGTTTAGATTCTCTCCAGGGACAGACAGGCAATCATAACGCGCCATCGTGCACTTATAGAGACACATGAATAAGGAAAACTCACGCGGCAACCAGCCAACCGACGCGAAGAATTCAATGCGCTTATGCGAAAGCTATCTGACTGCCGACCAATTAAATCACAGGGAGCCATTTTATCCCCTCCACGTCCGGGTGTGCGACCGATGCTTTCTGGTACAACTCGAAGGCTACGTCACCCCGGAGCACATTTTTACGGAATACGCCTATTTCTCCTCTTATTCAGACACCTGGCTGAAGCACGCCGCTGACTATGTGGACATGATTGTCATTCGGCTCAACCTCGACAAAAAGAGTCTGGTCGTCGAGTTGGCCAGCAACGACGGCTATTTGCTGCAAAACTTCGTCAGGAAGGGAATCCCAGCGCTGGGAGTTGAACCCGCCGCCAACGTGGCAAGGGTGGCGATTGAAAAGGGCGTGCCAACGTTGGTCCGGTTTTTCGGCCGCAAGACCGCCCAGGAAATGGTGAGCGAGGCAAAGAAGGCTGACCTGGTGATCGGCAATAACGTCCTGGCGCAGGTGCCGGACCTCAACGATTTCGTGAGCGGCATCCGGGCCGTTCTGAAGCCGCAAGGAGTGGCGACGCTGGAGTTTCCGCACTTGTTGAGATTGATGGAGGAGACTCAATACGACACGATCTATCACGAGCATTTCTCGTATTTTTCTTTCATCACGGCGGAAAAGATCTTTAAAGCGCACGGGCTGACGCTGTTTGACGTCGAAGAAATCCCAACGCACGGTGGGTCCCTTCGGATCTACGCCAGACACGAAGGGGACGATACCAAGCCAGTCCGCGAATGCGTGAACGAATTGAGACACCGGGAGCTCGCCGCGGGCGTCGACCGCATGGAGACGTATGCCTGCTTCGGAGAAAAAGTGAAGGAGTCGAAGCGGGGCCTTCTGGATTTTCTGATTCAGGCCAAACGTGATGGCAAAAAGGTTGCGGGCTACGGCGCTCCGGGCAAGGGCAACACTCTCCTGAACTTTTGCGGTATCCGGACGGATTTCCTTGATTTCACAGTGGATCGCAATCCCTACAAGCACGGCAAGTTTCTTCCCGGAACCCACATCCCCATTTTCCCCGTGGAAAAGATCTTGGAAACCAAACCCGATTACCTGCTTATACTGCCTTGGAACTTCAAAGAAGAAATCATCAAACAAATGGCGCAAATCGGCGACTGGGGCGGGAAATTTGTGGTTCCCATTCCTCAAGTCCAAGTGATCTCATGAAGGCGGAGAGGCATAGCAGTTAAGGCGCGTCGAGGCGCGATGGAGAGAAACGTATGAAAGTAGTCCTGTTTTGCGGCGGTTTGGGCATGCGTTTGCGGGAACATTCGGAGACGGTTCCCAAGCCGATGGTAACCATCGGCTACAGGCCCATCCTGTGGCACGTGATGAAGTATTATGCGCACTACGGACATAAGGACTTCATCTTGTGTCTTGGTCACAAAGCCAATGTCCTCAAGCACTACTTCCTCAACTACGATGAGTGCGTGTCCAACGACTTCATTTATTCGCAGGGCGGCAAGAAACTGGAGTTACTGGCGCACGACATTCAGGACTGGAACATCACCTTCGTGGACACGGGGCTGCATGCCAAGATCGGGCAGCGACTGCGGGCAGCCAGGAAATACCTGGAAGGGGAGGAAATGTTTCTCGCCAACTATTCTGACGGCCTTTCTGATCTAATCCTGCCTGAAATGATCCGGGATTTTCAGAAGCGGGACGCAATCGCCGCTTTCGTCGGAGTGAGGCCGAACGCGACTTTTCATCTGGTTGAATATGACGGAAACGGCCTGGTTAAGGATATTCGTCATGTTACCGAATGCCATCATCGCATCAACGGAGGGTTCTTTGTTTTTAGACGGGAGATATTTGATTACCTGAAAGAGGGAGAAGACTTGGTTCAGCAACCCTTTCAACGGCTTATTGCCGCCAAGAAGCTCATTGCCTACACGCACGACGGGTTCTGGGGTTGCATGGATACGGTCAAAGAAATGCAGCAGTTGGAGGACATGTATTCCCAAGGCCGGGCGCCGTGGGAAGTCTGGAAAAGCCATTGACCAGCATTTCCTCACCGGAGCCGGGTTTTCGACACCGCCTCAGCCCACCGGGATCGAAGCTGTAGCCGCAAATCTTGTTTTACCTCAGGCCTGCCGAATGGTCTCGTGCGCTAGATACTGTGAGCCATAAATACGATGACGTTTGCGGGGCGATTCTCAGAAGCGAGGTGAAAGTTCCGGCTAAAGGGGGCGCACCTTGTTGATCGGCTGGGACGGCGTCTGTGGCCAAGACCGCTTGGGTAACACGGCTGGGTTCCCTGGTTAAACTCTATGGTTAAATTAAGCTTTGAAAACCTGAGTGCGATCCTCTGTCTCGGAGCGCATTCCGACGACATCGAAATCGGCTGTGGCGGAACCATACTCAAACTGGCCCGAGAATGCAGCGCAATGAACATTGTATGGGTGGTGTTCAGCACGGAAGGGAGTCGCTCCCGCGAAGCCCGGTCCAGTGCAGGGGCCTTCCTGCAAGGGGTCGCCCGAAAGAAGATCGTCATCAAACATTTTCGCAATAGCTTTTTCCCCTTCGAAGGCGCGCGCATCAAGGAATATTTCGAGCAACTCAAGCGACAGTTCCAACCGGACGTCGTCTTTACCCATTATCGGGACGACCGCCATCAGGATCACCGGGTCCTTTCCGATCTGGCCTGGAATACGTTTCGGAATCACCTCATTCTCGAATACGAAGTCCCGAAATACGATGGCGATCTTGGCATTCCCAACCTGTTTGTCCCCTTGGACGAAGAGCTGTGCCGCAAGAAGGCCCAATATCTGTGCAGATTCTTCCGAAGCCAGGGTAACAAGCACTGGTTCTCCCCGGATCTGTTTCTTTCCTTGCTGCGTCTTCGCGGGATCGAGTGTGCCTCGACCACCAAGTACGCGGAGGCCTTCCATTGCAGGAAGATGGTGTGTCTATAACATTGGAGATCCAGCTAAGCCGACCGCTTCCGGGATAGCCCAGACATTCCTCGCCTCGGAAATTGGCCTCCTCAAGTTCGCAATACTGTTCGGGAAAGCTGGATTTATACTGGAAATCGACTACCTTCCAGGGACCCCCGATTGCTGATGAAATTCAGATGCTTCATAATGGGCGCAGGGACGCTCCTGATTCGGTGCGGCGAGTTCCTGCTCGAGGAAGGCCACGAGATCTGTGGGGTCGTCACCGAGAATCGCGAAATCGTTCGCTGGGCAAGTGATCGCCGATTGAGGTGCTTCGCTGCTTCTGGTGATTGGGCAGCTCATTTGCGCGAGCGGCCCTTTGACTACCTGTTCAGCATCGCGAATATGCGGGTGTTGCCCAAGGAGGTGCTTGCTCTTCCTCGCCGCGGGGTCATCAATTTTCACGATGGTCCGCTGCCGCGTTATGCAGGTGTTCATGCCACTTCGTGGGCGCTGATCAATGGAGAGGCACGGTACGGCGTAAGCTGGATTGCGATCGGCGACCTTATCGATGGAGGCAGGATTCTGACGCAACGACTCTTCGATGTCGCTGAGAACGAGACTGCCTATTCACTGAACGTTAAATGCTACGAGGCCGGGGCAGAAACGTTTGCCGAACTCATGCGTGAGCTTGCTAACGGCTCAAACCGTCCGCGAGAGCAGGATCTTTCGCAGCGCAGCTACTTCGGCAAGTACCAACGCCCTCCTGACGCTTGCGTTCTCTCTTGGGGCAGGCCCGCGGCTGAAATCAGCGCCTTGGTCCGCGCTCTCGACTTCGGCCCCTACCCGAATCCTTTGGGACGGGCCAAGACGATCATAAACGGCGAGTTCTTCATCTGCCAGGACTTGGAAGTCCTCGACGTGGATTCGCAGATGCCGCCGGGAACCATTGTGGGAGTTGGACCGGGCGTGCTGAAGGTTGCGACCTCCGATAAAGATATTGCCGTTCGCAAACTTTTGACCCCGAGCGGAAAGCCGGTTGGTTTGGACGCAGTTGTCCAGCGATTCGGCCTGCGAACAGGCACTTCTTTGCCCGTGCCGCAGGCTCTGCTCACACGCCGTCTTGGTGATTTTAATGCGGCGGTCGCAAGATACGAATCCTTCTGGGTGCGTAAACTTGAGAGATTGCGTCTTCCGTCTTTGCCTTACCTCAGGGACGCTCTCGAGAGCGATCTTCCGCCTCAGATCGACTCGCTCGAGATGGAGCTTAAAGATGGCGTAGGGAACTTTCTCCTGGAGTCGGACCTTGGGTGGAAGCCGGCTGAGTTTGTGGTTGCCGCCTTTGCAGCTTTCATAGCCAGGCTCGGTGGCGAGTACGAATTTGAACTTGGTCTAACGCCGCTCGAACTGACAAGCGAAATCAACGGATTGGAAAGTCTGTTTGTCCGCCACGTGCCGCTAACTGTGAAACTGGATCCATCTCGAAGTCTCGTCGAGCAGTATGGAGAGTACTTGGGGCAATTGGATGAAGTCCGTCGTCATAAAACCTTTGCCCGTGATGTTCTGGTCCGCTATCCGGGACTACGGAGCTTGGCCGAATGGGGACTGGAGTCGACGTTGCCGGTCTGCGTTGAGGTCGTCGAATCGATCCCATTGGAGGCGCCTCGTGGTCCGGCACTGACGCTGGCTATTGAGGTCGATGCCAAACATTGCCGCTGGTTCTTCAACGAGCATGTACTTAGCCGGGTGGACTCAGGGCGAATGGTCGCCCAGTTTTCGACGTTCCTGGACGGGCTTGTCGCTAAACCGCAGGCGCCGATTTCGAATCTTCCTCTTCTCGACAAGGAGGAGAAACGAATTGTAATGGGGGATTGGAACGCCACTGCTGTGGATGTGCCACTCGACCGTTGCCTTCATGAGTTGGTTGAAGCCCAGGCGCAGCGCACACCTGACGAGGTGGCCGTTGTCTGCCGGGAAGAGCAAATCACCTATGGCGAACTGACT
>QHOP01000212.1 GCA_003219345.1 Verrucomicrobiota bacterium | reverse complement strand
GGTCGAAACACGAACGCAGGGTTCCGCCGGCCGCCGACGGACTGGTCCCCTCTCTGAGCCTGTTTACCACCACCATGATTGTGGTTGGCGGAGTGATTGGCTCCGGCATCTTTCGCAAGCCGGGCGTTATGGCCAGTGAGGTTGGTTCGCCGGAATTGTTGCTTCTCGTCTGGCTCGTGGCGGGAGTGCTCACGCTGTTTGGCGCGTTGACGAACGCGGAAATCGCCGCACTGATTCCCGAAACCGGCGGGCAATACGTCTATTTCGAGCGCATCTACGGCCCGTTCGTGGCCTACCTTTACGGTTGGGCCGCTTTCGTAGTGATACAAACCGCGTCAGTCACCGCGGTTGCCTACGTCTTCGCCGAATACGCCACTGAGTTTGTGAATCTCCCGGAGTTTTCAGGTCCGATTGCCGCCTTCACCATTCCTTTGCCCTTCATCGGCGATATCACGCCGTTCAAGGAAATCGGCATCAAAGGACTCGCCGCGCTGCTGATTATCGTGCTTACGGCGATCAACTGCGTCGGCGTCAAACTCGGCGGCGCCGTGCAAAACATTTTCACCGCGGCGAAAGTCACGGCCATGGTTCTCCTGGTGCTGGGCGCTTTTCTCCTGCCGACCGGCGGAAAACTCGAGAACCTCGTCGCCAACAGCCATTCCGTTCATCGCGAGGGCCTGGCGCTGTGGGCCTCGTTCGCTGCCGCGTTGCAGGGCGCGTTCTGGGCTTACGACGGTTGGAGCAAAGTCACCTACATCGCCGGTGAAGTGAAAGACCCGCAACGCAACATCCCGCGCAGTTTGCTGCTGGGAATGAGCGTTGTCACCGCGCTTTATCTGTTGATGAACGCGGCCTACGCCTTCGTCCTGCCCATCGACCAAGTGGCCGGCAGCAAACTGGTCGCCGCCGATGTTGCGGAAAAATGTTTTCGCGGCGGCGGGCGCTGGATTGCTGTGGCGGTGATGATTTCAACCCTGGGCGCCGCCAATGCGACCATCCTGGCCAGTCCCCGCGTTTATTTTTCGATGGCCCGGCGCAACGTTTTCCCGGCAGCGCTTGGCGTCGCGCATCCGCGTTTCCGCACGCCCACTGCGTCGCTCCTCGCGCAGGGAATCTGGGGGGTGCTGCTCCTGTTCAGCGGCACGTTCGACACGCTGACGGACACGCTGGTTTTCGTGAGTTGGGTTTTTTACGCGGCGAGCGCGTCGGGCGTTTTCGTGTTGCGCCGGACGCAGCCCCACTCTCCGCGTCCGTATCGGGTCCCCGGCTATCCGGTCGTTCCGGCGCTCTTCATCATGTTCGCTGCGCTTTACCTTGCCTTCACCATTTACAACGATGTCGCCGGTTACCGGGCCGCAGTCGCAGCGGGCAAACCGGCGATCATCAACTCCGCGTTCGGAGCGTTTCTCGTGCTGTTAGGCGCGCCGCTTTACTTCTTGTATCGGAGCAAGGCGCGCAGGGCTTCGCAGACGGTTAGCCATTAGAACGGCCGCTGTTCAGGAATACCCTTCCCGCCCACGCGCCAACCCATCCCAACGCCAGTGTTGCCGCCAGCATCAAAAACGCCGTCCAGCCGCTGTGGTCCCAGTAACCTTTTATACCGAGCGCGAGAAAAATGAGGCCAGCCAGGGCGTTGAGCATTGTCAATGGATTTCCTGCCTGAAGACCGCGCGGCAGGAACTTCCAATCGGTCCACGCCGCGAGCAGACAGATAAGCCCGCACGCCAGCACTCCCGTGAAAAGGTTGGCCGGGGTCAGCATGGCAATCAGCCCCGGTGGATTGTCCGCGCCGCTGATCAGGTGGCAGATCAATGTCCACACCAGCACAACCAACCCGCCGAAGCTTGCCCAACTCACCGCGATGAACCGCAACTTTTTCGCGTGCTTCGTTGCATAACCCGCATCGATGGCAAGGACCACTTCACGCAACACCGTCGGTGCGACTTCGATGGTGCCGTAAAGCGTCCCGAAAATTGTGAGAAACGCGCCGACGAAATAGACGTATCTCAACCACGGATAAATCGGGGTGACGAACTCAGCCTGGAGCGCGAGGAGATTGCTGCCGCCGGGAATTTTGTGCTGTGGTCCGAGAATGACCGCGCCGCACGCGACGAAAACGCCGCTGAAAATCAGCACCGCCAGAAAACTGAGCACCGAATCCACTGCAACCGCTCGAAGCCAGCGGCGATTGATGTGGGCCGCGTCGTCCGCTATCGCTTCCAGCTCGGCGGTCGTGGCAATCGCGCGACCGGCCTGGCCCCAACGCTTGTCGCGCAAATAGGACACATAAGCCAGGTAATCGTAGCCGGAGCCGCCGATGACGCCCACATAAGTGATGGCTTCGACCCAAACCGGACGGGCCGCGAGTTCGGGCAATGAAGCAGCCCAGTCCGGATAGACAAGCGATCGAGGGAGGACGAACCCTCTCAGAAACTCAAGCCCATCCGGCTTCACGACCGTCAGCGAGACGGCCACGCACAGCAGCATTAAAATCACGATGACCAGTTGAACGCGTTCCAATGCCGCGTAACCACCGCTGAAGACCAGCGCCAGGACGACGCCGAGAACGACCATTCCCCAGACAAAATGCGCGCCGCCGTGCAATGACCTTTCTGTTCCCGCCAGCCACGAAAGGAGCGTGCCGATCGTGCCGGAATGAAAACTCACCCAGATTGGAAAGCAAACCAGCGCGAGCAGAAGGAACACGAGTGGAAACCAGCCGCGGGGACCGGGTAGTTGCATCCACCGCTGGAACGGATGCGCGCCTGTCAACACCATGTGCCGCGCCGTCACGAAGACCAGCACCCATTTCAATAAGAGGATGAGCAGGAAAAACCAGAGCAGTCGGTAACCGAACAGCGCGCCGCCGCGCGACGAGAAGATGAGTTCGCCGGAGCCGATGGTGAGCGACGCGATGACTGCGCCCGGGCCGAAAATCGTCAACCACGCCAGCGGATTGCGCGATTGCAGTGCCAACGGGAGCGGCGGCACGCCGTGGCCGCGGTCGGCGTCGAGGTCCAGACTCATGGCAACTTGCGCCCAAATGTCGAGACGTTCATTTCCCGGGCATGGCCGGCTTCAGCGTCCACGCTTGCAGGCGCGCAATCTCCAGAATCTTCGGCGCGCGGAAACCTTCCTTGTGAATGATCCAACCGCCGAACAGGTCGGGCGTGTCTTTCGCGACGCGGCGGGCCGGCAACAGTTCCAGATTCTTTCCCAGAGTCGCGCCTCCCTCCAGCGGAAGCTTGTCGTTCGTGCGGTGGTAATCATATGCGGAGGCAAGCGACACGAGAAAGTCGGCCGGAGGCACAGCGTCCGCGCCGATAAATACACGCGACGGTATCCGCTGTCGAGTTTTCACAAAATCGATCACGTCGCGCGTGGCGTCTCGAAAGGCAAACCAGTCGAGGTGCGTCGCCTCTGGCGCCGAAGGCGTCAGCGCGTCCGGCCCCAAAAGCCCGATTGCCTGCAACGGAAAGCGCGGCTTTCTTTCATCGATCAATTCACCCACCGCCCGGGCCAGCAATTCAAACTGATCGGCAACCGAATACGCGCGGTCGCCAATGACTAGAAAATCAACGCCGCTGGTTCTGCTGTCTGTCAGTCGAACGGCGATTTGGTTCAGGTCCGCTTCACTGGCTCCCTCGGATCGCGTCGCGTCCGGGTACAACGCGGGCAGATCGCTCGCGGTCACAAAACGAACGCCTGAGATTGAGCGAATGTGATCGATGTATTCCGCAAATCGTTCAAACGCCGCTTCGGTTTCCTCGGTTGGACGCTGCGGCGGCGGTTTCCACTGCTCGCGCGGCGGGTTCGCGCCACGCCGAAAATTCACGCCGTCCCAGAACTCTTTGTGCACCCACTCGCACGGATGATAGAAGATGCTGATGAGTCCGCCGCCCTGTCCGCGAAGCCGGTCGGCAATGGCCGACACTTTTTGCTTCGCCGGTTCGACGGCCGCCGGGTCGTGCAAATCCATCCGCGTATAGTTTTGTCCCATGTGATAGACGACGAGCGCATTCTCATACCAGAACGGCTGTTCGTTCAAACCAATGTGCGTTCCTTCGTCCACGTAGCAGGGGACACCGTGAGGCGCGACGCCGATTTCCTTCAGCGCGGCGATGGTCTGCGACGCCCAGGAAGAACCGGGCTGGCCGTAGCACGCGAGCGTTTTGACCCCGAGAATCCTGCGCACGTCCGCTGCTCCCCCACCCTCGCGTCGCGCGAACTCGGCGATGCCGTCCAGCAAACCGCAGTCCGCGAGATACTCGGACGGAGCCGGATGCACGGAATGAAAATTGGCGTGGTAACCGATGTCGTGTTTCCTCAGCGCGGCAATCACATCGCGGCGACCGCGCCGTTCGAGCACTCGGGCCTTTTCACCGACCAGCTTGAACGTCGCTCGAATGCCGCGTTGCGTGAGCATTTCAGCCAGACGCTTCGTCGCGTCGTCGTCCGCGGGCAAAAGATAATCCTCCGTGTCGAACCAGAGGATGACGTTGACGTTGGCTTTTTCGGCGGCGCTGATTGAGTGGAGCGAAGTTAGAGCCAATAAAAGCGAGCAGACCAGCATTTGTCCGGGGAAGGATTTCATGGATGAAATGCTTAGCGCAATTCACCGAGGCAAACAAGCGTTGAAGCATCTCATCCCTATCGGTGGAGCGCACGTGGCTCGCGTGCGATGGCCGGTGGCTCGCCGACCACTCGTCTTGAATATTCCCCCTCTGACGGTGGGGCGAGACTCCGTCGAGCCCTGATCCTCCCACAGAGACCAGAGGCCGGAGAACGGATCCAGACGCCAGACCCGAGACCCAAGACACCCTCCGAGGCAGCTGATGGGGCCATATAACAACCTGTTCGGCGGTGAGAGCGTGTTGAGTTTGGAGGACGGATTTTTTGACCGCGGACCACGCGGAATACGCGGATTCTTTTCGTGTAGTTCGCGTGGTTCGCGGTTACAGTTCGGAGAGAGTTGGCCGGAGATTTTTGAAGATATGAACACATCGCCGAACCAGCCGATGGACTCAACCGGCTCGGGCGCCTGTGTTTTGCCGTTGGGTTTCTCTATGCTCATATCTTCCTCGCCGGTGAGCATCGGTCAGCGTTAGGCAAAATTCTTATGCGCTTCATTCTATCATTGATCGGGACTATCTGTATTGGCCCAGCCCTCTCTTCGGGCCTCGCCCAAACGAACGCCGGACTGTTGCCAGCGCCGCTGGTCATACTCACACCCACTAACCAAACGAAATTGATGGCTATACTTACAGTGACAAATACCTTTCCGGGTTCTATCGAAGGTCGGGCTTACGTTGTGCCCTCGGCCAATCGGTTTGTCCTAGCGTCAGGAACGGCAGTCGTCTCGTGGTCAGCTGCTCCTGAACGTGAAGCCTCGAAGTCGGACTTTCCCATGTCTCCTATGATGATTTTTCGTTATGGGCTTGGGACAAAGTTTGAAATCGAAGGAGGCGGGAAAAGTACTGTCACTGTAACAAGCAGAGGCGGATTGCCTCCCACCAACGGGATGGGACTGGTAGTTCAGTACCATGAGTAGTCGGAAGAGCCTTGCCTACAAGCCGGATGCAGCGAACCCCGCGATCGCGTCTGGGTTGAAGGAATCAGTGCTAACGCAAGCGATACGTGATGCGCGCTTTGTCGAGGTCGTAGGGTGACATCTCCAGTTTGACGCGGTCGCCGACCGTCAACCGGATAAACCGCTTGCGCATCTTGCCGGAGATGTGCGCCAGTACTTGGTGCTTGTTGTCCAGTTCGACGCGAAACATGGTGCCGGGGAGCACGGTAACAACGTTTCCTTCGAGTTCAATGTGTTCTTCCATGAATGGTCTTTTTCTACGCCCGCGAGCGAGAATCGGTTTCGATCCGTCCGCAATAAGGGAAGGGTGAGTCGAAACAAAAAAGGGCGCGGGACAGTGCTGTTCAGAGTCCCACACCCAGCCGTGGGCAATTCAATGAATCAGTAACGGCTGTTGTAATCGCGCCGACCGCCCCCGCCCCCGCCCCCGCGACCGCCTGACCGCGGGCGTTCCTCGCGCGGACGGGCTTCGTTGACCGTCAGGTCGCGGCCGTTCAGGTCCTTGCCATTGAGCGCCTGGATGGCGGCTTGCGCACCTTCCTTGGTTTCCATAGTGACGAAAGCAAATCCGCGCGACTTGCCGCTGAATTTGTCCATGATCAAATCGACACTGATCACGGTGCCGTGCGCGGCGAAAAGGTCCTGGAGATCGTTTTCGGTAGTGTTGAAGGAGAGATTTCCTACAAACAGTTTCGTGTTCATGATGACTTTCTAAGTTTAGACTGACTGCTTCTTCCCGGGCTGTTCCCGACTATCGGGTTTCAAATCATCATTGAAACACGTTCAACTGAAGATCTTCCAGGCCTCGAAATCGACGAGTAATCTAACTGGGCCAAAGCCTGCCGGTTTCCCGCCGGAATGCAAATTTTATTTTCACGACGCCCGGCAGCCATGTAAGCGCCTCCGTCCCAACCGCCAATTTCACTACCGAGCCAAAATACGGAAAAGCAGGCGAACAGAGTGCAGGAGGCGCGTCCTCGCAGAAGTTTGGTTATGTCCGACTTTAAAGCAGCCCTGGCCGACACGTGTTGTATTCATTTTTCTCTTTCTAAACGCCTCTGGACGCCTACCCTGAATAATCGTCAAAAAAGGAAACAGCTATGAGTTTATTCTATAGGTTCTCCCGATGGCATTCCAACGGCTTCGCAACTGCTGCTTGCCGTGACGAAACCCACACCGGATGAGGTACGTGGATGCCCCTGATCGATCCATTGCCCAAGTCACTTGAAGAAAAGCTCGCGCTCGCCTCGAAAGATCTGGTGGCGGCGGTCTCGACGGACCTCGATCCTTCCGGGCGCTTCGGCGAAGAGTGGCTCGTCCTGACGCTTGCGCGCCTGAGCGTGTACGCGTCGAACGGCAATGGCTTTGTCCCGCGCGTGGACCTCGCGCTGGACGAGATCAAGACCGCGACCGACGACGGGCTCGTGGGCGGTGGCGCGCTGCTCGCGACAGTGGACGGCAAGAGCGTGGAAGTTCTCCGCTACTCAAATGCGCAACAGCGCAAGTTCGGGCGCATCGCGAAATACATTAACGACGTCAACCGCTACAGGAAAGATCTGGAGCAGGCCCGGCGCGGGGACAAGGACGGCGCAGGCAAGCCCGTCGAGGCGCCCAGGGAACACCCGCGCCTCGAGCTGGACAAGGAAGACCAGAAACGCTGCCCGACCTGCAAGCTGCTGCTTCCCGAGGACTCCAAGGTTTGTCCGGCCTGCATGAGCAAGGGCAAGGCGATCCGCCGCATACTGGCCTACCTCAGGCCGCATAAGGGCCAGGTCGTGTTGATTTGGGCCATGATGGTGGTGGGAGTCGGCCTGAGCCTCGTGCCTCCCTACCTGACCAAGCCGCTTACGGACGTGGTGCTGAGACCGGTCGGTAACCCGCTTCCAG
>QHOP01000211.1 GCA_003219345.1 Verrucomicrobiota bacterium | reverse complement strand
AGGCAATCGAATCAACTGTGGCTCTTCCCGTTTGCGTCAGAAAATCGCTGTTGTCTCCGCGCCGATCTATCCACGAATTGAAAATGACTTCGAGCAAACCGTATGGTTAGCCGGCGCTGTATGAGCAAACCGATTTGTCCGGGTTGGCAGGGCGCGAGGACGACCGCGCTGTTGGGTTGTTTCGCCTTCGCTTGCTCCAGTTCGTGTACCACCGTCGCGGCTGATAAAGCTGAGCCTGGTTTGGCGGTCAGGTTCACCGCGCTGGACAGCGACAAAGCCACCGCGACGGACCTGACGGTTCTGCCCAACGTCTGGCTCTACGTTCCCGCAGGCAAGCCGCCCTCGCCGTTTCTGTCCTCGGGAAAATTCTCGGCGCAGTGGGCTGGCTTCCTCTCATCGGAACTCCGCGACAATTACACGTTCCAGGTCGAACTGAATGGCGACTTGAAACTGGAAATCAACGACGCGAATGTGCTGGAGGCGAGCGCGAAAGGAACGAATGCCGGACCCAGCAAGCCGGTGCGGCTCAACAAGGGCACGAATGCATTCAAAGTCACTTTCATCAGCCCGGCGGAAGGCGACGCGTTCATTCGTCTCTCGTGGTCATCGAAGGAATTCCCGCCTGAGCCGATCACCCTCAGCGCCCTGACTCACAACGTCACGCCGGAATGCCGGAAGGCGAGTCAGCTCCGGCTCGGTCGCGAGGTGTTCATTGAATTTCGCTGCGCCAAATGTCATGCCGGCCCGGCGCCAGATACTGCCATTCCCGAACTGGCAATGGACGCGCCGACGTTTGAAGGCATCGGCTCGCGTCGCCGCTGCGATTGGATGGCGCGCTGGATCGCCGACCCGCAGGCGCTGCGTCCGACCGCGCACATGCCGGCGTTATTGCGCAGGCCGAAAGCAAAAGAGGACGCCGAAGCCATCGCTGCGTTTCTGGCTTCGCTGAAGCAGGGTCCGGCGCCGGAGGACGCGAAAGAGCCGGACGCCGGGCAAACCGAAAGCGGCAGGAAACTTTTTGAAACGCTGCACTGTATCGCCTGTCATAACACGCCCGGAACGACCGAGAACGACCCGCAGAAAGTCTCGTTCAATCACGTTCGAGAAAAATTCGCGCCCGGCCGTCTCGCGGCGTTTTTGCAGAAGCCGGACGAACACTACGCCTGGATTCGGATGCCGAATTTCAAGCTGACGGCTGACGAGGCTGCGCAGTTGGCTGCGTTTCTTCAATCCGGCGCCGACAAGCCGAAAGACGATTCTGCTCCGACCGACAGGACCATCGAACGTGGCAGAAAGCTGGCACAAACCTCCGGCTGCCTGAATTGTCATTCGTTGAAACTCGAAAATCAGTTCAAAACCAAATCGTTGGCCGATCTGACACCGGACAAATGGAAACAAGGTTGTCTCGCTGAAAACGCGGACGGTCAAGCCAAAGCGCCCCAGTTCAATTTCACTTCCTCCGAGCGCGAAGCGTTGCGCGCTTTCGCCACCACCGACCGCGCTTCGCTTGCCCGTCACGTTCCCGCGGAATTCGCCGAACGCCAGGCGCGCAGTTTGCGTTGCTCGGAATGCCACGGCAAATTCGAGGGCTTTCCGTCCTTTGACGCCCTCGGCGGCAAGCTGAAGCCGGAATGGATGAAGGCGTTTATCGGCGGTGAATTGACTTACAAACCGCGTCCGTGGATCGAGGCGCGCATGCCGGCATTTGCAAAGTATGCCGAGGGTCTCGCGATCGGGCTGACTGCGGAACATGGTGTTCCGCCCCGGACGCCTGCGGAGCCGTCAATCGATATGGAAGCGGCGAAGATTGGTCGCAAGCTTGTTTCCGCGAACGGCGGTTTTTTCTGCGTCTCTTGCCATGCGGTCGGCAGCATGGGCGCCATGCAGGTCTTTGAGAGCAACGGCATCAATCTCGCCTACACCGGCGCGCGTCTGCAAAAGGAACATTACCGCCGCTGGGTGCGCAACCCGTTGCGCATCGATCCTGCATCCAAGATGCCGGTTTACTTCGACACCGACGGAAGAAGTCCGTTGACGGATTACTTCAACGGTGACGCAGAGCAGCAGATTGAAGCCATCTGGCAGTACATCCGACTCGGAGACAAAATGCCGCCGCCGGAAACGCAGTGAGGAAGCCGGAATCGCCAGCCGGCGAACAAACGCTTGACCGGTTTCCTTCGCGCCAGCTACAAATCTCCAAACACCCGGCCTATGCGAACTCAAAGCAAGCTAATTCATTCTCTGACGCTGCTCCCGCTCCTGTTCGGCTGCATCTCGTTGATTGGCGCCGGCACGAAGACCGACTCCGACGGATGGAAGTCCTTGTTCGACGGTAAAACGTTCAATGGATGGCGCGGGTACGGCATGAAGACGATGCCTGCCAAGGGTTGGAAGGTTGAAGACGGCATTTTGAAAAAGGTCGGCGGCGAGCATGGCGGCGACATCATAACCGACGAAACCTTCGACAATTTTGAACTGAGTTGGGAATGGCGCATCAGTCCCGGCGGCAACAACGGGATCAAGTATCTCGTCACCGAAGACCGGCCTTCAGCGCCCGGTCCCGAGTATCAGATGATCGATGATGCGGCGAATGAAGATGGCCAGGTCGGTCCCAAGCACGCCACCGCGTCCTTTTACGACGTTCTGCCGCCGTCTCCGCGCCAACCGCTCAAACCCGCCGGTGAATGGAACAGCTCTCGCGTTTTGATCCGGGCCAACCATGTTGAGCACTGGCTGAACGGGAAGAAAGTCCTCGAATACGAACTCGGCAGCGATGCGGTGAAGGCCGCCGTCGCCGCGAGCAAATTCAGGAACGCGCCCGGGTTCGGTAGCAAGATTAGAGGTCACATTATGTTGACCGATCACAACGACGAGTGTTGGTTCAGAAACATTAAGGTGCGCGAGCTGCCGGCGAAGTGAGCCAGCCCGCTGAATGATCCTGCCCGCGAAACACGCAAAAGAACGCGAAGTAAGATTCAGTTTTCGCGTCATTTCGCATATTTCGCGGGTAGCAGTTCTTCTCTTCACCCAGAACGTTTTCGCGGACGCCACGTTTGTCGGTGCGCCCCCTCCGATCCAGCCACTCAAGCAATCCCCACTATCTCCCGAAGCCGAACTCGCCACCTTCCGCGTTCCGCCCGGTTTCAAAGTCGAACTCGTCGCCGCCGAGCCGGACGGCGGCAAGTTCGTCACGGTCGCGTTCGATCACGCGGGCCGGATGTGGACGATGACGGCCTTTGAGTATCCGCTCGACGCCAACGAAGCGCCGGCCGAAGCGAAGGCGCTCTTCGCTCACGGCGGACGCGACCGCGTGTTGGTGTTCGACACTCCGACCCGCGCCGGTCGGCAAAAACCGCGCACCTTCGCCGAAGGCCTGGCGATTCCGCTCGGCCTGTTGCCTTACAAAAACGGCGCATTCGTTCAATATGACGGCGAGATTCGTTTTTACGAAGACACGAACGGCGACGGACGCGCCGACAAATTCGCACCAGTGCTGACGGGGTTTGGCATCGAAGATTCGCACCTTTTTCCGCATCAGTTCACGCGCGCGCCGGGCGGCTGGATTTTGATGGCGCAGGGCGCGTTCAATTACTCGAAGGTTAAAACCGAGCACGGCGACGTCACCGAGTTCAACAAAACGAAGCTGGCGCGCTTCACTCCGGACGGAAAACGGTTCGAAATCATCGGCTGGGGACCGTGCAACATCTGGGGTCTGGTCGTGGACCGTCTCGGCGAAATCTTCATTCAAGAGGCCAACGACCAGGGTTGGCCGATGATGCCGTTCCTCGAAGGCGCGTCGTATCCGCTCTGCGGCGACGATGTGCCGCGTCCCTACGCGCCGCCCTTCCCGAAGCTCGGCGAGCGTGAGATGGGCGGCACCGGCCTGAGCGGCCTCGCGTACAGCGAAGGCGGCGACAGTTTTCCCGGCGAGTATCGCGATGTGTTCTACATCGCCAATCCCATCACCGGCAGGATTCAG
Source organism: Verrucomicrobiota bacterium (assembly GCA_003219345.1). Taxonomy (GTDB): domain Bacteria; phylum Verrucomicrobiota; class Verrucomicrobiia; order Limisphaerales; family AV2; genus AV2. The sequence continues at coordinate 5,166 of QHOP01000211.1, read as the reverse complement.
GTGATTCGTCTCCACCGAGGCGTTGAATCGCTGAATCGTTCAACCGTTGAAGCGGTCTCCGTTTCAACCCTTCAACCGTTCGACGGTTCAACGAATATGTTCGGAAACGGCTGGCGACTCGAACATTTGCCCGACTTCGTGTTGAGCAGCGACCCATGGTTCCGTCCTGTTTCAATTCACTTCGGTCCCGACGGCTGCCTTTACATCGTGGACTGGTACAACAAAATTATTTCGCACAACGAGGTGCCGCGGAACCATCCCGAACGCGACAAAACCCGCGGCCGCATCTGGCGTGTGCGCCATGAGTCGCAACCGCACGACACCAACGTTCCGAATCTTTACCTGGTTTCCGACGCAGACCTGCTCGACCACCTTGGCGCGGAGAACACGTGGGAGGTCAATGCCGCCTGGCAGGAAATCGTGGATCGCCACGCCGTTTCGCTGGCGCCAAAACTGGCCAATATCGTGACGGATGATTCGCAGCCGGTCGATTTGCGCATTCGGGCGCTTTGGTGTCTCGAAGGCCTGGGCAGGGTTGGACCGGCGCAAATCGAGAGCCTCGCGACCGCGAAGCATCGAGCGGCGCGCAAAGAGGCGTTGCGCGTCGCCCGCGGCGCCGTAGCGGAGTCGTCCCGCCTGCCCGTCCGTTGGCAACTCGAACTGGCCAAACGCGGTCTGGCAGACAGCGATCGTTTGGTTCGCCAGGAGGCGATCCGACTGCTCGACGAACTGCTGGAGCCGGTGCCGACACTTGGACCTCCCGCAACTGAAGTGGCGTCTATTCTTGCCCGGGCGGTGACGCGGTCCCCCATGGAGCCAGACCCGAAATGGCGCGGCTATTTTGATTCTTTCGAGTCCTATCTTGCCCGGTTGGCGCTGGAGAAGCGCCCGTCGGCCGCCGCCGCCTGGCTAGACGAGAATGAGGCAGGTGAGCCGCGTGCGCAACTGCCAGCCCGCGCATTTGCTGCCGTTGCGATGGCCGGGACGCAAGGAGCCAAACGCCTGGCTGCCTTGCTGCCTCGGTTCCAGCGCGGACTGACCTCCGAAGAGTTGCTGCTCCTTGCAACGGTGCCGAACGAACCGGCTGCAAACACGGCACTCAACTCCGCCCTTGCCGACCCGGCGAACCTTCGCCTCCTCTACGACAGCCGCGGCCGTCTGCCGGACCACGCCGCGCTCGCGCCGTTGCTGACCGACACAATCCGCGCACGTGTGAAGAACGATCCCAGTGACGCGAACCTCGACTTGCTCGCGAAGCTCGCGGCTGGATTCCACCTGACCGGGTTGGAGAGCGAACTGACCGCGGCGGCGACCAAACCCGGCGCCAACACCGAACGTCAGCTCGCCGCCCTGCGCGCGCTTCGTGAGACAGGCTCGACGCGCGTGGATGTGTTCGGGCGATTTGCTGCGAGCGGCAACGACGTGTTGCGTCGCGAAGCGGTCAGCGCGCTGGCCTCCGCCAAATCCGATGCAGCGGTTCCGGCCTTGCTCGAAGTCTGGCCCTCGCTTACGCCTGCGCTGCGCAAGGCAGCGGTGGATCGTCTCGCCGGATCTGCCCCCGGCGATGCGGCGTTGAAACGGCTCGTGGCAGAACTGGGTTCGTCCATGAAGCCGGTGCTGCGCCTCAATGGCGGCGACGGCGACTACGTGGACACAGACATCACGCTGCGCGGCCCGTTCACGGTCGAGTGCTGGGTGAAACTCGATCCGGGCATCAATAACCAGGATTCGATTCTCGCCGGTCCCGGCGCGCTCGACGCCAATTTTCACGACGGCCGATTCCGCGTCTGGGCGGGGGCGATTAATGACATCGTTATCGCGACGAAACCGATCGCGCCTGAGGCGTGGACGCACGTCGCCTTCACGCGCGACGGTGACGGTCGGTTTCGGCTCTACCTCAACGGCGAACTGGAGGTGATGAGTCAGGCTGTCGAGAAACGCGACTTCGAACATCTTAAGGTTGGATATTCGAATCCGAACGGCGGCACGGCGGGCGAGTTCGCCGAGTTTCGCATCTGGAACGTTTGTCGTTCATCCGATGAAATCCGGGCCACGGCGAATCTTACGATTGAAAGTAGGACAGGCGTCTCGCCTGTCTCTCCTCGTGACTCGACACTGACAGGCGGGACGCCCGCGCTACTTTATCACGGCACTGGCGATTCATGGGGCAACCTTCATGGCGCCGCGCACATTGAGCGAACGAGCGATCTTCCACCGCTGCAAACCGAGGCGGAAGCGAAGGCGCTGGACACGAAGTTCGCTCAATTCCGGGCGCTGGCGAGCAAGCCGGGCGACCTGGCTCGCGGCGAGCAGGTATTCACCGCGACGTGTGGTGTCTGTCACAGTGTTCACGCTCAGGGCGGGAAGATCGGGCCGGTGCTTGATGGCGCCGGCGCGAACGGTGTTGAAGCCCTGCTGCGAAACATCCTCACGCCAAACGCCGCGATGGAGGCGGGCTACCGGCAGTTCCGGGTCGAAACAAAAGCCGGTGAAGTGCTCGAAGGACTGTTCGTTTCTCAAGATGACAACGCGATTGTGCTCCGCCAACTGAACACCGAAGACCAGCGCGTGCCGCGCAGCAACATTAAACGCGCCGGTTTCACCCGGCTCTCGATCATGCCTGAAGGGTTGCTGGAAGGGTTGAAGCCGGGAGACGTGTCCGACCTGTTTGCTTATCTGAAGACGCTCAAGTGACGGGGGAGATCGAAACAAACTTTCAACCTTCAACTTTGAACTTTAAACCGTTAGGCTGCCCTCGTGCCGGTTGACATCTCCATCATCGTTCCGGTCTTCAACGAAGAAGACAACGTACTGACGCTGGCGCGCGAAGTCGCCAAGGCGTTGGACAAGGAGCCACGGGCATTTGAGCTGGTCCTGGTCGATGACGCCAGCGGAGATGGGACGTGGGAGAAAATTCAGGAGGCGCACCGGCTCGACCCGCGGGTGCGCGGACTGCGTCACGCGCGGAACAGCGGTCAAAGCGCAGCGCTTTGGACCGGCGTTCTGGCGACGAACGGCGCGATCATCGCCACTCTGGATGGCGACTTGCAGAACGATCCTGTGGATCTGCCTAAAATGCTTGCGGAGCTGGGGCGCGTTGACTTCGTCTGCGGCGTGCGCGTCAATCGGAAAGACAATTGGCTTCGCCGCGCCTCCTCACACATCGCCCGCTGGGCGCGCAAAAGCGTGTTCGAGGCGGACTTTCAGGACACCGGCTGTTCCTTGCGTGTGTTCAAGCGGTCGGCGCTCGACGGGGTCTTTCCGTTCAACGGCTGGCATCGTTTCCTGCCGATCCTGGTTCACGGCGCCGGCATAAAGACGTGGGAGATTCCCGTGAATCATCGACAACGAACGGCAGGCGTTTCCAAATACGGCGTGTGGAACCGGCTCGGTCGCGGCGTTTACGATTTGATCGGAGTGGCTTGGTATCAAAAGCGAAGACTGCCGCCGGCACCATTTACCACGTTCCCGAAAGAATAAAAAGCGCCGCCCGGGGTTTATCCGAGCGACGCACTGACGGCGAGGAGACGACCGTTACCTCAGTTCCGCCTGGTGAAACTCATACCAGTCGTCGAGGTTGTTCAGGTCCACCGCGCCCGGATTCACCGAGCCTTCGTCTGTAATTCCGTTCGCGCCGAGGATGCCCTTGCGCGTCCCGTCATCGTGGATGTAGCCCCTGACCGCTGAGTTGTGCTTGTAGATGGTCGCTTTGTCGAGTTTCACTCCGGGCTGCTTTTTGACCCAGGCTTCAAACTGCGCGTAGGTCGGTTTCGAGTCGCTGATGAATTTCCTCACCGCATCCGCGTTCAGTCCCAGCGCGTTGATCGTCATCATGTCGTAGCCTTTGCCGATGCCCGGATAACCGTCGGCCAGCTTGCCGCGGCATTCGAGCGACACCTTCAACCAGAGGCGCGGCAGGTGCAACACTCCCAGCGGCCCGGCGACTCCCGAACTGATCAGTGGAACGATTTTAGCCATAAAATGTCCTTTCGGTTTTGTTAATGCGATTGACGGCGGTTAACTTAGTGAAAAGCCACGCCACTGGTCAACGTGAATTTGACTGTGGCCGCCGGCATGGAAAGATGAATCGGTTTATGCGCCCTCAAACGGAAAACCATTCCGGCGACTCGACCACCAGCGAGTTCGCCGTATCCGAGTTCATCGTCCGCGGGATGAATTGCCAAAACTGCGCAGGGCACGTCACCGAGGCGATCGAAGGCGTGGCGGCAGTCGCCCGCGCGGAAGTCCGCCTGGAAGAGGGGCGCGCGACCGTCCGCTGGAACCCGCGCGCTGAGCCGGATGTGGAACGAGTGGTCAGCGCCATCAAACTTGCCGGCTACGATGCGGCCCCGGTCGCGACGGTGAGTTGTGGTCATGGCCATCCCCCGGATCGGTCACCGATGGCCGAATGGAAATTTACCGTGTTGGTCGGCGCGGTGCTTACGTTGCCGCTCATCCTCGGCGAATGGGTCTTCGGTTGGGGCGAGCGCGACCGGTTCAAGTGGGTCGGGTTCGCCTTCTCCGCACCGGTGATGCTCGTCTGTGGCGCGCGCTTTTTCCGCGGGGCCTGGAGCCAGCTCAAGCGCGGCAGCTCGAACATGGACACACTCGTGGCGCTCGGCTCCAGCACGGCGTTCGCTTACAGCGTCTGGGGTTTGCTGACCGGCGCGCCCGGCCATCTCTACTTCATGGAGGCCGCGGCCATCGTCACCCTCGTCAGCACGGGGCATTTCATGGAAGCGCTCGTCACCGCGCGGGCGGCGAGTTCGCTTCGCGCCTTGATGAACCTCGCTCCTCAGACCGCACGAAAACTCGATGTCAACAGAACCGAAACCGAAGTCGCGGCCGCATCACTGCGCGTCGGCGACCAGGTCGTTTTGAAGCCCGGCGACCGCGTGCCGACCGACGGCGAAGTCATTGAAGGCAGTTCGGCTGTGGATGAGTCGATGCTCACCGGTGAATCGGCGCCCATCGACAAAGCGCCGGGCGCGAAACTTTACGCCGGCACTGCAAATCAGAACGGCCGGCTGGTGATGGGTGTTACTGCGACCGGTGAAGCCACGGCGCTGGCGCAAATCATCGCCGTGGTTCAGCGCGCCCAGAACAGCCGCGCCAACATCCAAAAGCTCGGCGACCACGTGAGTAACGTGTTCGTGCCTGTGGTCG
>QHOP01000637.1 GCA_003219345.1 Verrucomicrobiota bacterium | reverse complement strand
TGGAGGAACTTTATGGCCATCAATATCAGCGCATCCGTAGGCGAAGGCGGCAAGAATCTCGCTGCCGACCTCATTCAAATCGATAACCAACTGCGAAAGGTCGGGATGCTTGCGACCGGCCCGGTCACGCCGCAAAGCCGCGTCGCCGCGATCAAGAAGTTCCAGGAGATTTGGGGCATCCGCACCGCAGGCAAGCCGGACGGCAAAATCGATCCCGGCGGTATGACGCTCCGCCGGCTCAACGAAACCGCGACGCCGCTCAAGCTGAATGCTATTTCGATTGGGACAATCGCGTACGGCGGTTACGGAATCAGTTTCACAGTGCCGGCACCCCCCAAGCCGTATCAGTTGTTCCTCGGACCCAGCACTGTCGCCGGCGACTACCTTGAGGTAACGGCAGCCAACCCGAAGGACATGCTGACGGCCAAGAACCAACTGGACCTGTTGAAGCTGATTCAGAAGCGCAACGCGTGGGGGCAGACGCTGGCGGTGAAGCTTTTTGTGGTGCTGGACGGCACGGTGATCAGTGAATCAACGCCGCAAAACCTTCCTTGCCCCGTCCAGCCTCATACCGGCAAGATGCTGCCGCTGGACGAGACGAACAATGGTCCGAAGCTGACCTACCAGGGGGACTCGGAGCAGGGTCCATTCTACGGACGAATGTTCCATAAAATTGTTGGTTTCGACGGGTACTTCTTCAAGTACGGCGGACAGTTTGAAACGAACAATGTGCACCGGGGTTTCGACTGCATTACGTATGCAGGTACCACCTGCGATGCCCCGGTGACGAGCATGGCGGTCGCAACGGACCTCGCAGCCGCTCTTGGGGCAACCAAGTGCACGCTCGAAAAGCCTGCACCGCCTCCCCCGCCTCCGAAAGGCGCGGCAACACCGCCAAAAACCGCTCATGCCGCTGCGTCCGCGGCTGCTACCCCCGCTCCCGCCACAATCAAGGTCGATCTGGAAAACACCAACGGCACGGTGCATGAGTTCGCACTCAGCAAGAAAGGATACTTTACATCGTCGGTGGAGACCTGGTTGGACCCATACAAGAATATGAAACTGACGTTGCGTAAGCTGCCCGGCAAGCCAGCGCTCGCCGTGTGACTATAGCGTCATCAAAGGCAGAGTTGTCGAGCAACTGATAGACATCGTGAGAATCGCAATCGCCGTCGGCGTGTTCTTCGTTGTGCTGGCGGTCGTTTTCGCGGTCGCAGCTCGGGGTGACTATCGTGCGGCCAAACGCCAGTGGACGCCAGGCGGCAAGACGCGCCGTCGTATCGCTTTGCTCTTCGCCGTCGTGGGACTGGGTTTGATATTCTGGCAGTTGTCGGGGCGGTGAGTGTCGCGCCCTGATCGGCTGGTCGCGCGCCAGTCGCCCGGCCTGGCGCGGACCTCACCGTTAGCCTTGTCGTCGTGCCTGGGGCCTCTTCGGTAACCAGCCGGAAAGAGCTGCGATTCTGGCTTCGAGGAGGAGGATGCAGGTCTTAAAACGGTCTGATGTGACGAAACCCGAAGCGGCCTCCTACTTCAGCAACTCTTCGAGCCGCTCTTTCAGGAAATCCTTCGGCGTCTGGACTGCGTCCAGATCGAGCAGTTCGATGAAGGCTGGCACCCCTGAGAAAGCGGTCGCCGCCTGGATGAGGTCGTCGGCGGGACGGAACGAAGTCAAACAGGAGGTGATTGTCACCACGGGCAACCCTTTCAAATCCGGGGCGTTGTCGGTTTTGAGTTCGTAGCGCAGGTCCTGAAAGAGCTGCGCCAGGCCCGGATTGCGGCTGAGCACAAGTCGTAACACCAGCGCGTTGACCACGAACTGGCGCAAATAATCAGCCCGAACCGTTTCCTTGCCGCCGAGCACGCTTTTGACCTGAGTGAGGCTGTAGTTGGCGCGATAATTCACCACCCAGCGCACCGGTGACGACATGGTAATGGGTTTGCCCTGCACCTGGTAAACGTATTCCCAAGGGTGCAATTCCAATGCGTTCCCCACGAGCGTGAGCCAATTCGGATCGAGTGTTTCCGGCAGATCGTAAGGTTTGTGGGTGAAGTTCCGGTAGCTTTGTTGCAACTCGGAAAACGTGCGTTCGACACCAGGCAGATCAACTTTGCCGCCAGCGTATTTCCCGAAAACTCGTTCCGGCCCGAACAACGGACGGAGCGTCTCCAGATGCGCAGCAATCTGCTCTCGCAGGAAGCGGGAAACGGATTCGGTTTTGCGGCGCAGTTCCGGAAGCTCTTGAAGCGACAATACTTTGCCGGGTCCTTCGCTCATATGACGCCCTTCCTAACACAAATAGCCCTCCATTGGGAAGCGGAATCGTTGCGAAGGATTGGGCGAAAACAAGTTGGGCCGGCTGCCAATCATTGCTCAAGGCTTCCGCAAGCGATAGAACCTGGCTCGGCCTGCTATGTCCAGAGTGACGGTTATATTGCCATCGGCCATCGCAGGGGCGTTGGTCACTACCTCCCATGGAGTCGTGGAAGCGAGAGTATCAGTCATTTCCAGAACGAAACCTTGAGCGTTTTGGCTCCAGGAGAGGACAAGGTCATTTCTGAATTGCGCCACGTTGAGTGACGACCACGTCAGGTTGAACGGCGAAAGGTCGAGAACGAAAAGGCCTGAAGACGTTCCCGGGATAAGTTGACGCGACTCGGTGAGCGTGAGCGAATAGATCAACCGCGCTCCGGGCGAGTTGAGGCCTCCATTGCCGGCCGTCCAGTAGTCTCCACCCTCCGAGGAAAAATAGTAGCCCGTGTCGGTTGCCGCGTGAATATAAAGAGGGTTGACCGGATCAACCAACAGCGCGTTGATCCTGGGAAGCGGCGTTGGAAAACCGGCATTTTTTCGCGTCCAACTCCTGCCACCATCAATGCTCTTATAGAGTCCTTGAGAAACCTGAGTGAAATTCATATTTCCGGCATAGACCGTATCGAGGTGTACCGGATCTATCGCCAGGCAATTGACATATCCTGAACCCATGGAAACGTTGGTCCAAGTTACGCCTCCATCGACACTCTTAACCAGATTGGGAGTTCCGGAACCGCCGACGTAGAGCGTTCCATGCTCCGATGGACTGATAGCGATTGCATAGGCGCGGATCTCCGCGCCTTCAGGCTCCGTCGGATCCGGGAGATGTGACCACGCGCTTCCGCTGTCCGTCGATTTGATCACGAACGAATCGCCTGGCTCGGTCATTGACGGCAGATGGAAGTCCCCCGCATAAATCGTGGCCGGTGTCGTCGGATCGATGGCCAGCGATTTGTTCAATTCACCAGGGCTGCCGCCGTCAGGAACAACCGCCTCCCAGGAAAGTCCGGCATCGGCGCTCCGCCAGATTTGCGAGGCTGGACCGCCGAAGAAGTCACGCGTGGCGGCATAAATCCGCGGCCCGTCCACGGCAAGAGCGCGCACATCCAGTCCGTCGATTCCGCCCGCGAGCGCATTCCATGTGGATCCACCGTCGCTGGTCTTATAGACTTTCTTCCCGCCGGCGGCATAGGCGGTGGTGCGGTTCGTCAAACCCGCTGCCACCGAATAAATGGAGATATTGGTCAGGTTGCCGGCCGGATTCCACAAGGTCGCCGTCCCGGGTAAGGACTCTGGACCTTCGACACCGCCGGCGACAGAAGTGACAACGAAATAATAGGTGTGATTGGTCAGGCCGGTAATGGTGGAGGGGCTGGTCACACCGCTGAACTTCCGACCACCGGCCAGCGATTGATAATTGTTCTTGGTGATGCCGGGTTGGGGTGCCACGTAGAGATTGTACGAGGTGGCACCCAGCACCTGGTCCCATTCGACAGTCGCATCGACACCGTTCAACCTGACGATGACGAGCAGCGGCGGCGAAGGTTTCTGGTTGTCTTCGGGCGCGGCTCCGGTAGATTCGAAAATCTCGCGATCCATTCCGCCGTCCTGGCTCGAGCCAATCCAGGCAATGTAACCGTCCGCCAGCCACGGGATGCAGCAGTTGTTGCCGCCGAAAGAGGTGGCCGGGGAAAGCTCGACCACAAAGGGACTTGCGCTGGGAGCACGGTCTCGGCGCTGGTCAACGACAGGCCATCATACAAAATGATTTCCGGATTGGTTGAACCATCACCGGTGAACAACCACGCGAGGTGCTGCCCATCGGTCCGCGGGAAGGACTTTGTCCCTACGGTGTCCGTCGTTAACTGACTTGGTCCCGGATTGGGGCTTATGCTGTCATACAAGAAGATCTGGCTGACGCCATCCATCTTCTTGGCGTAAACGATCCGCCCTTTGCTGAGGTGGGGATTGCCCAGGATGTTTGTGTCGATCACCCTCAGGGCGGCGCCGTCGTAAAAGTGGAGTTGGAAAACCTGGTTGGTATTGTCCAGGAATGGCCATGCCGCCTGGCAACCGCTGGTGCTCAGTCGTCCTTCCATTCCAGGAACCACCGCGTTACCCGTTAAATTGGTGGCGATGCCGGTAGCCGGATCAACCCGGAATACATGCTTGACGGTCTGGTTCCCCGCAGCGGCTTGCAGCACCATGAACACGCACCCATCCCCAACGGCCACTCCTTCGGCATTGAGTGACTGATCAGGGTCGATCGGATTGGTAGCGGCCACGGAGACGGACGGCGTCCCATCCATCGAAACCCAAGCACTGTCTGTTCCTCGGCGCCACACGGCAATGACGGAACCCGGCGTTGAGCCGCTGCCCAGGGCAAATACGATATCGTCCACCGCACCCAAAGTTCCTTGGGCTTGGATCGCGTTGGTTCTGACACCATCATATAAAACCACTGTGCCATCGCCATCCACCCAGAGAATCTTTCCACGACAGGCAGTGCTTTGGCGAATACCCCAGGTTTCATCGCTCGAATTGGTTGTAATCTGTGCGCCAGATGACTGGGCTTGAAGCCGAGACGGATGCTGCAGCAGGGCCAGCAGAACGAGGATCACAGAGAACGATTTTGTGTTCATTGGCAAGACAACCGCCTCTCGATCTGCCGTCTTTTTTCTGCAGGAGTCGCG
>QHOP01000181.1 GCA_003219345.1 Verrucomicrobiota bacterium | reverse complement strand
ATCGATTTGCACCTGATTGCCGGACACCGACGGGCTGCGGCTGAACTGCAGCGACACCGGCGCAAGCGTCGTGGCAGTGACCTGCAAAAGCGGTCCCCAATCGAGATAGTGATTGGAAACCTGGGCGCGGACGCGCAGCGAATAGTCGCCGGCGTTCGTCGGGTAGAAGGCGAACGAGGTGCCAGTTGGAATGTCCGCGACAACAGGGTTGTTCAGTTGTTCAGCACCCGTGACGGAGATGTTGTCAATGTAGAATCCTACACCTGGACTGAGGTTATAGTAAGAGCCCGAGGAAAAATCATAAACAAAACGGATTTGAATCTGCCGACTCGCGAAGGTGCTGAGCGAAACCGTCTGCTGATTGAAACTGGAGTCCCCGCTGTCGCCCGTGCCGGCCTGACTCCACACGTCCTGCCAGGTCGTGCCGTTATCGGTCGAAACTTGTGCCCGAGCGACTTGATTTGAGAACGCCCAACTGAGCTGGCTGTAGAAAATCAATTGACTGCCCGCACTCGGACGGAGCGTGTAGTTGAGCGTCAGAAACTGGTCTGTCGGCGATGGGGATTGATGAGCCAGGCGGAACGAGTTGTTCCCCGCGAACCTCACGCTGCTATCGATAACCGAGTAACCGGGCGAAGTCACGGCGGTCACATTGGCCAAGCCATTTTCCGCGCCTTCCACCGCTGTGAACGGCACGATTTGCGTCTTCTCCCACTGATAACCGGTTGCCGCGCCCACGGGAGTGAATGCGTAAACGTTGCTTTGATTGATCCCGGCAGGGTTCGGCCCGGAAATCACTGGCGGCGAATAGGCCGGCAGATAATCCACTTTCACGTTTTGCAGACTGGAAACAGTGACCTGCTGCTGGTCGGTTGCCAGGCCGGGCGCGGTGAACGTCACGGCGTAAGTGCCGTTGCCGGGCACCGGCACCGCGTAACCGCCCGAGTTCGCCGTGACGGCATGAAAACCGGAGCCGCTGACGTCCACCGTCACGCCGCCGATTCCTTCGGCGAGGTCGTAAAAGTTGTTGGTGTTGAAGTCGTAATAAGCCACGCCCGTAATGAAAGGTGTAGCACCGGGCTGGGTGGCGAAGTCTTGCGTAACAAGTTGCGGACCGACCGAGCCGTTCACTCCATCCACGACGCCGATACCCACCTCTCGAAAGTTTCCGGTGTGAATGTTGTTGCGGTGGCCTGGCGGATCTTGCATGCCGCCCACCCCCGGACCCCAGTCGACGTTCAGCCCCGCGTGGCCATAGAACACGTTCTTCGCATAAGCATAGATATTTTCACCATAGGTGTTCCAAGTATATCCTTCGTAATTGATCCTATCGCCAGGGTCGCGCACGACACCAGCGTTGGTCTGATTGTGCGCTTGATACATGTTCGTAAACATGTCCCCGCTATGCCATCGTGCCGCATCGATGAGCTTGGAGTTAAAAGCAAGCGGCGGCACGGGGGGATTTGTAGCGAACTCGTTTTGCATTAACGTCAGATTCACCATGAAGTACGTGTAGGCGGAGAGTACATCAGGGTCGGTCGTGTTCGCGAGTCGGACGCCTTCCGCCGGCGGGTCCGCGCGCGAGCGATTGATGTACTCGAGGTAAAGCTGCTCTTCATCAGTCGGGTCGCCGATGGAATAGAGCATTGGCCCCTGTGGGCGGGGGGAAGGCGGCTCTGGGGGCAGCACGCGATGCTCCACAGGCGGCGCCGGCGGGGGCGCCTGCGGCACGGGGCCGGGTTGGATCGCTGGCGTTTCATCGGCGCGGAGTGCCGTCGCGCACCAAAGGCCAAGCAGAACGGCGCACACGCCTTTACGGTATCGACGGTTTCCCTTTCTTAGGGTTGGCTTCATGTTGGAATGTCAGTTTGCGAAGCGGCGCGCCTTGCGGGCGGTCATCAAGCATTCACATCAACTTCAGGTTTGGCGAGTTCGTTTAGAACATGCGGCCGGACTATATCGCAAGGACGCCGTTGAGGCGAAACGTTTTTTCCTCGCCACAAGACGCAAATCGGGCGGGCGGGAGCGCCGGCGCCTTCGCCGGCCACCACGAGACAAACTCAATTATTGAGGCTCGCGCGCAAATGAGCAAGGAGACTGCGCCGAATTCTGCGCGCGGCGCTCATCCGCTTCAGCGTGCGAAGCGAAAGCAAGCAGGATATTTCCAGCGTCCTCTCACTGCGGATGGTGAAGCGGGCTAAAGCCCGCGCCCGGTTACTCATTTGCACGAGCTTTGACAGGGCGCATTTGCTTTGCCTCTTTGACCGGAAGGACAAAGATATCGGCCGCATGAAGCGCGAGCCAGAAGCGGTTCTCGGAGTTTGCGGCCTGCACATCCGGCGCGGCAAGACGAGGATTCTCCACCGCGTTTCGTGGAGCGTCGAGCGCGGCCAGCACTGGGTCATCCTCGGCGCCAACGGTTCGGGCAAAACGTCGCTGCTCAGCGCGCTCACGGGCTATCTGACTCCGTCCGGCGGCGAAATCGCCGTGCTGGGCCGGCGCTACGGCGAAACCGATTGGCGTGAGCTGCGAAAGCAGATCAGTCTGGTCAGTTCTTCCGTGCGCCAGATGATGCCCGGGTCCGAGCCTGCGCTCGAAACCATCGTCAGCGGCAAACACTCCATGATTGATTTTTGGGGACGAATCACCCATGCCGACCGCGCTCGCGCCTCGCGCATCCTCAAACAGATCGAGTGCGAGCATCTTGCGGAACGTCCGTGGGCCGTCCTTTCGCAAGGCGAACGACAGCGCGTGCTTATCGGTCGCGCGCTGATGGCGCGTCCGCCGGTGCTGATTCTCGACGAGCCCTGCGCCGGGCTCGATCCCGTTGCGCGCGAACATTTCCTTCAGTTCCTTGATCGTCTCGGCCGGAAGAGAAGCGCGCCGACCGTTGTGCTCGTGACGCATCACGTGGAGGAAATCATGCCGGTGTTCAGCCATGTGCTGTTGCTGAAGGCAGGCCAAGTGCTGGCGGCTGGCAAAAAGCAAGACGTTCTGCGCTCACAGGTGCTTTCCGAGGCGTTCGCATCGTCTTTGAGTCTGCTTGCAACCAACGGCCGTTACTCACTTGTTGTCAAGCCGTCGGCGAAGAGGGTGATGTGAACACGTGGGGCTGGCTTCATCCCATGTAGGTGTTTAGCGGCGTAGCGGCGGGCGTCTCGCCTGCCTTAGAGCCGGGCATCCTGCCCGGCGGACCACGCGTACACAGCCCCAAATAGTCCGGCTATCTGCGGATCGTTGAAAAACCTGGCTGCAGCTCAGGAATTGTCGCGCTGTGGAAATTTCCAGGTTCGGCAGCGCCGCCTTCAGATTCTTCACGCCGGCCTCGGTCACTTTGGTCTGCCAGACATAAAGGTGCTTGAGCTTGCGCAGGCCTTTGAGGTGTTCCAGCCCGGCGTCGGTTACCGCGGTGCCGTAGAGGTTCAGGTAATTGAGGTTGGTCAGGTTCTTGAGATGGGCCAGCCCGGCGTCAGTGATGGATGTGAGTTCGAGGTGCAGTCGCGTCAGATAACTCAACCCTTCGGCAGTCGCGAGGCCGGTGTCGGTGATCTTTGTGCCCGCCAGATTCAAGTCAGTCAGGCTGGTCACATCCTTCAACGGCGCGATGGCCGCGTCAGTGACGCTCGTGCCTTGCGGCCGGAAGTTCGCTTCCGTCCAGTGGATGTTCATCGCGATGGGTCGGAGGTCCACGCCGAGCTGCGCGATCTTCGCCGCTGCCTTCGCCTCATTCGCGCCTGGTTTGAAATCGGGCGGCAGACCCGCCAGCGGGTCCGACGGCTCCGATTGCTTTGCGGCGGCGACTTCGGGCCATTCCGCGCCCTGGTTGATCCAGTCGCGGATCAAATCAGTCTGCTCCCGGGTCAGCGGATCGCCTTCGTTCGGCATGATATCATCGTCGCCCTTCGGCAAAGTGATCCGCCGGTACATCTCGCTTTTCTCCGCCTTGCCAGCGACGACGATCACACCGTCCTTGCCGCCTTTCATCGCGGCCTCCTTGGAGTCGAGCCGCAACTTCGCCTTCTGCTTCTCCGGCCCATGGCATTTGACGCAGTTCTGCTCAAGAATCGGGCGAATCTGCCTGGCGAAATCCACCTTGTCTTCGGCGCGGCTCGGGTGGTTCGTGAACCCGACCAGAGCGACAGCAACGGCAATGAGTTTTTTCATAGTGACGCGAGTTTAATCGTTCAATCGGACTCCGTAATCTTTTAATTGCGCTTTCTGGCTCCCCTTCGTTGAGTTGCCTTTGACGTAAAGGTTCAGAAACGGCGCGAACCGTTTCTCGTTCTCGAAATCCTTTTTCGCCATTTTCACCAGCGGCGTCAGGTCGCGGATTTTGTTGTTCTCAAGAAACAGGTAAAACAGGTTGGTCAACCCGTCGAGCGACGCGATGTCCGAGATCGCATTGTGGTTCAGCGAAAGCGTCGTGAGGCTGCCGAGGCCGCCGACGCCCGCGATGCTCGTGAGGCGATTGTTGTCCAGATACAGCGACGCCATCCGTGGCAACTTCACAATCGGCGAGATGCCAGTGATCTGGTTGTTCGACAGATAAAGCGACGCGAGGTTCGTCAAACCGTGGAGCGGGTTCAGCTCCTTCACATGATTGTTCGACAGCTCGACGTATTGCAGCGCCATGTCTTCGGCGAGCGGCGTGATGTCCTCGATCTGATTGTCCGCCAGGTTCAGGTATTGCAGCTTGCCCATGCCCTTGAGCGGCGTCAGGTCTTTAATCTTGTTCTTCGACAAATCGAGCGACGCAAGGTTCGCGCATTTTTCAAGGCCGGACAAATCGGCAATCTCCATGCCGACGCCCTGGATGGTGGAAAGATTGACCACGTCCGTTTCGACAATCGGTTTGTCGTTGTCGCGCTTGTCGAAGACGAACTTGCGCACGGCTTTCTCCAGACTTTTATCTTTGAACACGGGCGCTTCGGAAGGGGAATCGGCGGCAAGCAAGCGGGCCGACAACAGCGCGAGAACGAAAATCGCTTGAGTTGAATTCAGCATGATCCTGTTCATACCCGGAGTTCTGGTCACAAGACTTAAGAACAAAGGAGTTATTGAATAAAAGCGCAAGAAATTTTTCGCGCGACAATCAGATGCCCTATTTGCAACGAAATGACCGCTTGACGCAAAAAAATGCAGAATGTCATATTTGCTGCGCAGTTTCGGAGTATAGTTTTGAATCGAAGCTGCGTATTTAGCGGGCTCCTGCGGGAGCCCGTAACCTTATTAGGAATCATGAATAGAGTCGCAGTCTTCGTAGATGCCGGTTATCGGCCTTCTGAATCCGGATCAGAGGGAGCAGTTACGGGCGGCGTTCGTCGCAGCTTTGCGCAAGAATAGGCCTTCCCAGCCTCGTTCATGATTTTTTGGTTCTTCCATTAAAATCATGCTCCAGTTTTCGTGCGCGGGTTGACGACATTCTCCGCGATGAAATGGGAGATCAAAGGCGGTTGCGCGCCGACATGAAAGGAGCGGGCGTAATCCTGCACCGCGCGGTCGGCGACGGTGACGCGCTCGTGCTGCCGCAGATGCTCCGCCCACGACTCGATAACAAAGTACTCCATGTAGCGTGAGGGATCGGACGTGTCGTTGAGCAAATGCCACTGAATCGCGCCGTCGCGCAGGCAAAACTCCCGCACGGGTTGCATGGCCGCGACGAACTCCTGCGCCCGTGAGGGATCGATGCGGTATTCGACTGTCACCACGACCGGGCCGCGTTCCGGCTCGACCTCCCGCGCGATGACCGGTTCCGCCCAGTGCAGCGACGGTTCGAGGTTCCCCGGCTCCACTGCGGCGAGCGGAAAGCGCTTGACAGCGATGAGGCCGAGCGCCAGCCCCGCCGCCGCGCCGATCAAGGCAACGGTCAAACCCGCGCGTGTCGCCACAAATCCCCACCAGGCGCTGCCGATGGCCAGTCCGCCTTGGAAGACCAGTTGATACATGCCCAGAGAGCGGGATTTCACCCAGGCTGGCGCCGTCGTCATCGCCGCAACGTTGAAACTGGACATGACCGTCATCCACGCGAGCCCGCCGATGAGCATCGCGCCGCAGAGGAGGAAAAAGTTGTTGAGGAACGCCAGCCCGAGCGTCGCCACGCCGAACAGCAGGCTCGTGCAGGAAATCATCGCGTCATTGGCCAGCCGGCTGCGCAAGGTCGGCAGAACGCCCGCTCCGATCAGGGCGCCGGCTCCGAGGCAACCGAGTAAAGCTCCGTAACCGGTCGCGCCGTATCCCAGTTCGTTCTTCGAGCGCAGCGGCAGCAACGCCCACAGCGCGGCGCCGCACAGAATGAAAGCGCCGGCGCGGACCAGCACCGCCTGCAATTCGGGCGCGTGACGCGCATAACGCAGGCCGGCGCGGATGGCGCCGACGAATCGCTCGGCGGGCAGGGCGTTTTGTTCCCGTGTGTGTCGCCAGCGATAAAGCACTGCCAGGACGCCGACGAAGGAAATCGCGTTAAGCACAAACGCGCCGCCGGGACCGGCGGCCGCGATGACCAGACCGCCTAGCGCCGGCCCCACGGCGCGGGCGATGTTGAACCCCACACTGCCGAGCGCCACGGCGCCGGGCAAATCCTCTCTCGGCACCAACTCCGGGATGCACGACTGCCACGCGGGAGCGTTGGTGGCCGCGCCGACGCCAAGTGAAAACGTGAGTAACAACAACGTCCATGGTGTCGTCAGATTGAGCAACGTAAACGCGCCGAGCATCAGGGCCATCAGCAGCATCCAGCCTTGCGTGAGGAGCAGCAGTCGCCGGCGATCCACCACATCGGCCAGCGCCCCGGCGGGCAGCGCGAGGAAGAACACCGGCAAGCTCGTCGCCGTCTGCACGAGCGCGACCATGACCGACGACTGCGACAGCGACGTCATCAACCACGCCGCAGCGACGTTTTGCATCCACGTGCCGACGTTCGAGACGATCGTGACTATCCAAAGCGCGCGGAAAACGGGATGGCGCAGCGGACTCCAGGCTGAAGCAGACATTTCCGGGCGGCTCCTGCCGATGAATCAACTATCGAGTTTCGCGGCCAGGGTAATCTTCGCGTTCAACAAGCGCGAGATGGGACAGCCGGCCTTCGCCGTTTGCGCGGCGGCCTCGAATCGGGCGCGGTCTGCGCCTGGAATCTTCGCCCCCACATCGAGATGGATCTCCGTGACAGTCCAGCCTGCTTCGAGCCGCTCCATCGTCAAGGTGGCGGACGTCGCAATCGAGTCCGGAGTCAGACCGGCTTGGCCCAACTCGGCCGAAAGCGCCATCGAAAAGCAACCGGCGTGCGCCGCTGCAATCAACTCCTCCGGATTCGTGCCGCGCCCGTTTTCAAAGCGCGTGCTGAATGAATACTGCGTTTCGGTGAGGACACCGCTCTGCGTCGAGAGGGTTCCTTTGCCTTCCTTCAACCCGCCGCGCCAGACCGCTGATGCTGTTCGTTTCATAATTTTGCGATTGATTGTGACCGGGGTGAGGCGCAATGAAAAGAACGATGCGTCACAGCGGCTGACCGAGACGTTCGATGCTCGAAGTCACTGCCCGCATCGCCTGCGTCTTCGTAGTTCCGCCAACTCTTTCGGGGCTGCCGAAGACGTTACGCTAGTTGGGCTTCGCGAAAACGGCCTTGTCCACCGAGAAACGCCCTCCGCCGGCGAGGAACAGCGCAAAGAACCCCGCCAGATAAATGAAAGCAAGTTCGCCGCTGTGTTCGCCGCTGAGCGTCAGTTGGTGCACGAAGAAAAACGCGACGCCGAGATTGACCGCCAGAATGAGCGCAGCCAGGCGCGTAACCAATCCGACGGCCAGCAGCGCCGCGCAGAAAACCTCGGCGAACGCCGCGAGGCAAAGGCTGACCGAATGGCCCAAGCCGATCGGGTCGGGGAACTGAGGCGCCATCTCGGAAAAGCCTTTCAGCTTCGCGAGGCCGTGATTGAGAAAAATCGTCAGACCGAGCCACAGCCGCAATGCAAACAGGGCAAGGTCCGTCAGCAGAGAATTTTGTTCGGGAGCGAGGATCTTCTTGAGCATGGTATCTCCAGGTTAAGGTTGGCCGGCACGTAGTTGACCGCGCCGCTCCCGATCCTGTCAAGGATTAGTTCAGGTCGAACAACAGGGCCATCCCTGTCGCGTTTGACAACATTGACTTCGATACAAAGGGGCAGTCAAAGATGCCGGCGCTACGCCGCCTTTGTTCGCGATTCCTCCGGCACGATGTCCAGTTCAATCCTCTCCGTCCGCCGAATTACGCTCAACCGCGACTTCACGCCCACTTTTGCGCCCGTCAGCAGCTTGTGCAGCGCGTCGATGCTGGCCACCGGTTGGCCGTCGAATTCAACCATGATATCCCCTTCCCGCAAGCCCGCGGCCTGCGCCGGGCTGTCCGGTTCGACATACAGCACGAGCAGACCGGTCTCGACAGGCAGATTGCGGTAGCGGACGACGCGGCGATCAATTTTGGTGTTTCGCCCGCCGACGCCGATGTAGCTGCGACGGATCCGTCCATCCTTGATCAGCCAGCCCGTGACATACTTGGCCGTGTCGATGGCGATGGCGAAACAGATGCCTTGCGCGGGCAGAATCACCATCGTATTCACGCCGATGACTTCGCCGCGCGAGTTGACGAGCGGCCCGCCGGAGTTGCCCGGATTTAATGCCGCGTCCGTCTGGATGATGTCGTCCATCAGCCGGCCGGAGTCGGAACGGAACGACCGCCCACACCCAGGCGCGCAGCGGTGAGGTTGGGCGCGTAAATGCGGAGGACGGCGAGGTCGGTGTCCGGATCCTCGCCAATCAGTTGCGCGTCGGGCCGTCGGCCATCGCCGAGGACCACTTCGATTTTGTCGGCGCCGTGAACGACGTGGCTGTTGGTCAGAACAAATCCGTCCGCGCTGATGATAAAGCCCGAACCGCTTCCGCCCGCCTCTCGGTATCGGGACGCATTGGCTTGCTTTCGCACGCCGATCTTCACGACGGAAGGACTGATCCGTTCCGCCGAGCGCACGACCGCTTGCGAATAGGCGTCGAGCAATTGCGCGTCGGAAGGTGGTTCACTTTGGGCTGCCGGTTTTCCTCTGATTGATCCTTGGTCTGAACCAACCGGAAGGGGCGCTGTCCCGATGTCGGAATCAAGTTCTGTAGTGTCCATATAATCATTCGCTGCTTAGCGCAGCCTCTTGATGACATGTAAACCGGGTTGACAATCTGTCAAATTCTCCTGACGGGGCTTTTGCTGATGGCGCATTCTTCCCCACGGCTCACGCCGTGGGCTGGAGTATCTGCCAAGAGTAACAGGGAGTTTAGTTTGAAACCGGACTCACCAGCGCGAACCCGGGCGAAGCGGCGTGAACGCCGCGCTCCGGAGCGCGGGCTTCAGCCCGCTTCCACGCGGATTTCGGAAACCATTTCCGGCAATCGCTTTCACCGACCATTTCAATCCGTGGGGCGTGCGTCTCTACCACCTGCCGGCAGAAACCGCAGAGGGACACAGATGAATACGGATTTTATCGCCGCAAAAGAACGCAAAGGACACAAAAACATTTAACCACGGATGAACACGGATGGACACAGATTCAAAGGGCTGAAGGCCCGAAAGACAATAGCCCAGGGCAAAGCGAGTGGTGGCCGTGCGCAAGCACCGAGCGACGCCCTGGGTAAATAGGCCCAAGAATTTCCAAGCCCTGAAAGGGCGGCAGAAAATCCCCACGCTTGTCGTTGGCACGGCGTTCCGGTTAAGCTTTGGCGTTCGAAAAAAAAACGACCAGAAAACTTTTTTACAAAAACCATTTCGTGTAACTTCGGCTGATGTCCGTAACAAAACTGGCACTTTTTAACGCAGGACGGCGCTGGAGTACACGCCCACTCGGGCATGTCCGAAAGCGTTCCTGCGTGGGCACGCCAGTGCCTGTTACGAGGCGAGATTAGGTCACGCCCCTTTGTTGCAGTTTGTTCACACGCTATTCACAGGTGTAGCGGCATACACTGCCCGCAGGCTGAACTTCAGTTTTGTGCTTTCTCAAGACGTGCGATCTCGCACAGACTCCTGTCGAACATGCAGCAGGCGCAAGCTCAAGGATTGCTGAGGCAGATGCTTGGCGGCACGGCGGACTTTCGCGACGGCCAATGGAAAGCCATTGACCTCGTGGTCAACCACCGCCGGCGCGTGCTGGTGGTTCAACGCACAGGCTGGGGAAAGAGCATCGTTTATTTCCTCGCGACGAGAATCCTGCGTGACACGGGCGCTGGACCGACGCTGCTCATCAGTCCGCTGCTCTCGCTCATGCGCAACCAAATCCTCGCCACGGAAAAACTCGCCGTGCGCGCGGCGACGATTCACAGCGAGAACATCGCGGAGTGGGGTGAGGTCGAAGCCGCCCTGAGCACCAATCGCCTCGACCTGCTCATGGTTTCACCCGAGCGACTGGCGAATCCGGCGTTCATGCAAAAGCTGCTGCCGCTCTTGCAGGGACGCGTCGGACTGTTCGTCGTGGACGAGGCGCACTGCATCT
>QHOP01000636.1 GCA_003219345.1 Verrucomicrobiota bacterium | reverse complement strand
CTTCTTCGGCAGCGCGTTTGGTGGGTGCTTCGATTACCGTGCGTAGCGGATCGCCCAGGAAACGGGCATATTCCCGGTCGGTGTAGTAAATACCCCAGAGTTGATTGCCGGGGCTCGAAGCTGCGGTCATGCTCATGGTCCCAGTTCAGCACAACCCGGATTTGCGAAGATGTATCAGCTACACAAAATGCACGCACAGTCCTGAAAGTGTCCGGCATGTGGTCGCGGCAATGTCCCACCATTTCCGCTAATGAGATGAAGGCGAAGGTGGGAAAGACTTTTAGGTGATGTTATTGGCGGCGAGTCGTAGTTCTTCGATCAGCACGCGGAGTGGCTTGTCAGTGGCGCGTTCGGTGCGGAAACCGGCGGCAATGCACAATTGGTTCGGTCCGTTCGATAGTTTCAACAATCGAACGCGTCGGGGGATGAGGCTGGCGGAGCGGGCAGTGACGATGCCAACACCTAACCCCGACTCCACTGCCGCAAAGAGGCTGTGGATTCCGTCGGATTCACCGGCGATTTTAGGGCGTTGTCGATGCTGCCGCAGCCAGCGCGCAATAATGCTCCAATACTCCGGGTAATCACGCTGGCAGAATACGAACAACGGTTCACGCGCAACCTCGATTGGCGTTATCCTTGTTCGGTTCGATAGGGGGTGATGTTCATTCACCGCGACATACCAAGGAGCGCGCAGGAGCGGCTTCCATTTAATTCCCTTTGCATCGCGCTTCGTTTCGATGCAAATCGCCAAATCCAGTTCGCAGTTTTCCAATCCAGCCCGCATTTCGTTGGTTGACAGGTCGAACATCTCCACGCGTGCAGTTGGATGCTTGTGTGTAAAAGCTTCCACCGCCACGGAAAGGATGTCCGTGGCGAGAGAAGGGGCATAGCCAAGCCGCAGTCGGATGCAGTCTCCCTTCGCACGCACCCGTTCAACGGCAAGTTCTGCGTGCCGGAGAAGTTTTCGCGCTTCCTGAAGAAGTGTCTGACCCGTAGGTGTGAGACGAATGGAGTGAGCCTGGCGGTCGAGCAGCCGCTGACCGATGGCTTCTTCCAGCGCCTTTATTTGTCGGCTCAACGCGGGCTGGGTCAAAAAACTTTTCTGTGCCGCGCGACTGATGTTCCCCTCCTCCGCCACCGTCACGAAGTAACGCAATTGTCGAAGTTCCATGTCGGGCAGCATAACGAAAAGTATGGCTGAGGCCAAGATCATAGCATTGTGCCTCGATCCAAAATGAATAGAGAATGTTAGCTATGAAAACGACAACGAGCGATCTGATTATCCGGCGAGCGAACGAACGCGGGCATGCCGATCACGGGTGGTTGAATTCCCATCACACTTTTTCATTCGCGGACTATTACGATCCCGCACACGTGGGCTTCCGTTCACTGCGGGTCATCAACGACGACCGCGTTGCGCCAGCCCAAGGCTTTGGAGAGCATCCTCACCGCGATATGGAAATTTTCAGCTACGTGCTGGAAGGCACACTGGAGCACAAGGAGTTACTCACGGCGAGTTTAATCCGTCGCGCACCGAGCCGTTGCACTTTTTGCAAATCTGGATTCAACCGCGTGAGCGCGGCCTGACGCCGAGTTACACCGAATGGCATCCGAAACCCGAAAACGCAAAAGCCTCAAAAGTGTTGGTGATCTCCCCCGACGGCCGGGACGGCTCGGCAACGATCCACCAAGACGCGGACGTCTACCGCATTCGGCTCGAACCTGGCCAAACCATCACCCACGATCTCAAAGCGGGTCGTGGCGCATGGCTGCAAATTGCTGAAGGCGGCTTGACACTCAACGGTGTCGCGCTGGCGACAGGTGATGGCGCAAGCACCGAGCAACAGGGCAAACTGACCCTCACCGCCACTCGGAAAACCGAAGCCCTTCTATTCGATCTCAAGTAACACAAACACAATCGTGTTTCTCAACATGAACAAAGAACATCTCCAATCATTGGCGCGCGACTTGCGAAAAACTCCACCGCGCAGTCCGCGCGAAACGCTTGGCGGATTCGTGATAGCCGCGCGCATGCTCGATAAAGCCCGAGCGGACCTGCTGGGCATCAATGGGGAATACAACTTCTATCCCTGCGGTTTGGGCGCCTACTTCTGGAAGTTCACCGGTCTTGACGCACAAAAGTTCAAGAACTTCGTCGCCACCGGCGCGACGGATGGCGAGGCCGATGCATGGATTCGCGAGAATGCCGTCGTCAAAGACAAATTGGCCATCATTCGCTGGAACAATGAAATGGTCGGCCTGCGGCTATGCGACTTGGCGGACCAAGTGCAGGAGTATTTCGCGACTTACATTCCGCGGTTCTGCAAACCGCCGAGCAAGGTCAAATTCTTCTTCGATGTTTATGATGTCGAGGAGGGTGTGCTCTAATCACCCTCGCTAAGCGCAAGGTTAGGCATTTAACGGACGGGGTCGGTTTTATCAGTCGGTTAACAATCAAATCACCAACCAAAAAAGAACATGAGCCAATACAACAAACTCTACACACCAAAGGACAGCGCAGTCGTTTTCATCGACCACCAACCGCAAATGCTTTTCGGCGTCGGCGGGATTGACCGCGCCGCTTACATCAACAACGTCACGCTTCTAGCGAAAGCGGCGAAGGAATTCAAAGTTCCCACCGTTCTCACATCGGTGGAGACGGAGGGTTTTAGCGGGTACGTCTTTCCGCAACTGCTTGATGTGTTCCCAGGCCAGGAAG
>QHOP01000180.1 GCA_003219345.1 Verrucomicrobiota bacterium | reverse complement strand
CCGGGCGATTGTCGAGAAGATGGCGGACCGAGGGAAGTAAGCTTGGGGTCGTCCCCGTTGCTGCATTTTTGATTTCGGCAGCGAGAAGACGGGGTTGGCAATATTTCCATAATCCGCCTCTTGACGAACCCGTAACGGTCCGGTTAGCATCTCCACCACGACTGGGGGAAGCAGTGTCTAGCGGAGACGTGTTATGAAAATAAGAAGCCTTCTTTGTTGCCGGCCCGGTCGCTGGTTGCCCGTCCTGGGCTTTTTCCTCAGCTATTTCCTTTCGGCTTCACCTGAAGATCAACCATCCATCACCTCCATTCGGCTGGAGGGAACGAATGTGGTGGTGAGCGCCCAAGTGCCCGGCGGCATCCACCGCGTGACGCTCGAATGCCGCAGCAGGTTCGGAGCGGGAAGTTGGGAACCGCGCGCGGTGTCGCGGCTCGACGGCAACGGCGGCGAATTCACTTTCCGTATTCCCAAATCAGCCGGTCTCGAAGTGTTGCGCGTGCGGGCGGACGACCAGGAACCGTTGCCCGCCTCATATTACAGCGGCACCAACTCATTCGTCGGCCAGCCCGTAAGCTCCGGCGGTTTGAGCGCGGTGTTCGACGGTGCGCCGCGCGGTTCGCCCGGCGCCGATCCAACGGGCGGGGCGCCTTCGCGCGACGTCGTCGAGTCGGACATCTGGAAGATCAGCGGCGACACGCTCTATTTCTTCAACCAATATCGCGGGCTCCAGATCATCGACATATCGGTGCCCGATTCCACCGCGGTGAATGGGGTCTTACCGATCCCGGCCGCGGGCGAACAGATGTACCTGCTCGACGCGAACCACGTCGCGCTCCTGGCGCGCGACGGCTGCGGCTGGTGGGGCGGCGAGAGCGAAAGCCGGGTGTTGATCGTGAACGTGAAGGGCGGAGCGCCGAAAGTGGCGGCGAGTCTGCCGGTCAAAGGATTCGTTCAGGAAAGCCGGCTGGTCGGCACGGCGCTTTACGTCGCGTCGCAGACTTATCACGTCAAAACCAACGGCACGAACTCGATCACGTGGGAAGCCGGTTCGCTGGTTTCCTCCTTTGACCTGAGCAATCCCGAAGCGCCCGTCGCCAAAGACACGATTTGGTATTCCGGCTATGACAACGTCATCGCGGCCACGGACGTCTTCCTGTTCGTCGTTGTCCCCTCCCCGTCCGATTACTGGCGTTCGATTGTCCACTGCCTCGACATCACGGCGCCCGATGGAGCGATGAGCGAGGTTGCGTCCGTCTCGACCGCAGGCCGCGTGAATGACAAGTTCAAGATGAACTGGGCGAATTTCGTTTTTACCGCCATTTCCGAAGCGCCTGTCAACGGCAACACCACGTGGGCGACAAAGCTTGAAACGTTTCATTTGCCCGACCCGCGCGCGGTTGGACCGGAAGGCGTCTTCAAGCTGGGTCAAGTCATGCTGGGCAACGGCGAGCGCCTTTACGCGACGCGCTTCGATGCCAACCTCGTTTACGTCGTCACCTTCCGGCGCGTTGATCCGCTGTGGGTGGTGGACATTTCCGACCCGGCACATCCGAAAATCGCCGGCGAAGTCCAGGTGCCCGGCTACTCAAATTTCATTCAACCGCTCGGCGACCGCCTGGTGACCGTCGGTCTTGACAGCTTGAATAGTTGGCGCGTGGCCGTGTCGCTGTTCGACGTGCATGATCCGACCAGACCCGCGCTGCTGAGCAAAGTCGCGCTGGGCGAAAATTATTCCTGGAGCGAGGCGAACACCGATGAAAAGGCCTTCAACGTCATGTCGGACCAGCATCTGATTCTGCTGCCGTTTCAGGGATATCTCACGAACGGCTACGCGTCCCGCATTCAACTCATCGACCTTGACCGCGATTCGCTCGCGTTGCGCGGCACCATCGACCACCCCTGCCAACCGCGCCGCGCCACGGTGCATAACGACCGCATCCTGTCGCTTTCCGGCCAGGAACTGTTGAGTGTCGATGCGACCGATCGCGACCAGCCGCAAATCAAGAACATTCTTCCACTCGCCTGGTCTGTGGACCAGCTCTTCGCGCAAGACCAGCACTTGATTGAACTGACCTCGGCTTCGTGGTGGTGGTGGAATGGCCGGCCAACTCCCGCGATTCGCATCACGCCGGCGAATGAGCCCGACCACGTGCTGAACGAAGTCAATTTGCCAACCGAACTTCCGATTCTCGGGGCGGCGGTTCGCAACGGCCGCCTCTACCTCGCGCAAGGCCAGCAAAACTTCGGGCCCGTTCCCCTGGCGGACGGCAGCGATCCGGGCCAGCCCACCAATCCGCCGCCGAACCTGTTCATTTCGATCTACGACGTTTCCGCTTTGCCGGGCGTAAAATTGCTCGGCCAAACAAGCACAGTGCTCGAACCGCTCGGCTGGAACGCGAATTTCGAGGTGGTCTGGCCGAAAGCAGGCGTGCTGGTTTTGACCGGTGGCGGCGGCGGTTACTGGGACCCCTGGTTGGATTGGGGAATCGCCCGACCGGCCGGACCGGTCGGCGGCGGTTTCGCCATGCCAATTTACTGGGGCAACAACGGCGGGCGCCTGATCGCCTTCGACGTAAGCAATGCGACCGCGCCGACATTTCTTTCCGACGTGAATCTCGCCAGGAACGCCTGGTGGAATTTCAGCCCCGCCTACACCGTAAATGGTTTGGTCTTTTTGAGCCACGAAACGGTGGAACCGTACCCGCCCGTTGTGACTGACGGCAAAGACACCAACTCCCCGCCCGTCGATTTCTGGGTGCAACGCTGGTACCTCGACGTTGTGGATTACGCCGATGCCGCGAACCCGACCGTGCGCAAACCGGTGAACCTCCCCGGCTCGCTCAAAGGCGTCGCTCATGCCGGCGAACTGCTCTACACCGTCGGTCAGCACTGGACCAATCCCACGAACTGGTGGTGGGATGGCACGGAATATCTCGACGCCAGCGCGTACGACGGCGTTGAAGCGCACCTTATCGACTCGCTGAAGCTCCCCAGCAACTGGCCGCACCCGGTGCTGGTCAAAGACGACACCGTTTGCCTCGGTCATCCGGCAGAGTCGACCTCCGCGAAGAATCTGCTGGAAGCCTGGACATTATCGAGTGCCGGCAAGTTCACGCAACTCAGCAAGACCGCATTGTCCGGTGCCGCGCAGAACCTAGCCAACTTTGGCAATCTGCTCGCCGCCCAAATCGGAAACCAGGTCAGCCTGTTCGACGTGACGGATCCGACTGCGCCCGCGTTCCTCGTCACCGGCGGTCCGCCCGGCTGCGTCTGGTTTGATCTGAGCAAAGCGGACGGCGCGCTCGACCGCGGACTCCGGCTGCCGCTGGGTGTTTACGGCGTCTCAGTCATCTCTTTGCCGGCAACGCCTTAGCCATTTGTGGCGGAAGGCATCCTGGCTGCCAGAGAGGGCGGCGTCGCGCCGCCCGGACAAAAGCACTCATGCGTCAGAAGAGGCTGGGAGAGCCCGGTTGACTGATTATGTTTCGGGGTCGTTCTGCGCTAGCATAGCCAAGATGCCTGCCGCTCCTTGTTCTCCGTCTGCTTTGCCGCGCGAACAATCCTCAACACGCCATAATCGTATCGCCCTCCCAGCCGATCGCAGACTGCGCCGAGACTGCCAAAACCAACTTGCTCGAACGCCGCTTCGATTTCCTTTTGCCCGTGCGCCGTAAGAAACCGGCGTAAATCCAACCGCTCGCCCGCCTGGATCGCCTCGGCCAGATGGCTGCAAATCGTGCCGGCCACGAGTCCGCGTTCCCGCGTGATTTGCCCGACGGATTGCCCGGCTTGGAATCGTCGCAGCGTCTCGCGGGCGGAATCGCCGAGGCGGGGCCGGGGCGGCGGGTGCGGCGCTTCGAAGGAATTGTCGGCAAAAATCTGGCGCGGGTTCGTCTGCAAGTGCGCGGCGATTTCCGCCAGAAACGCGGCGCCGAACTCCTGCAATTTCCTTTCGCCCACGCCGCTGATGCGCGCGAACTCGCGTTCGTTCGTCGGATATTGCCGCGCCATTTGCCGCAGCGATACGTCCGAGAAAATGATGTAAGGCGGCACGGCCTGTTCATCCGCGAGTCGTTTGCGCAGCTTCCGCAACCGCTCGAACAACCCTTCATCGCACGCGATTTCGCCGGCGCGATGTTGCTTCGGCTCCGGGGCAGCGACCGGTTTGGTCAGCGCGACCGTCTTGCGTTGCGACAACGCCGCGCGACCTGCGGGCGTCAGTTCGACGACGGCGTAGCGGTCGGTTGATTGTCGCAGATAACCCAGCCGTATCAGCTCCCGCGCGATGGCCTGCCACTGGCTCCGGGTGTGTTCTTTGCCGATGCCGTAGGTGGAGAGTTTGTCGTGCCTCCATTTGCGGACTTTTTCCGTGTCGGCACCGGTGAGCACTTCGATGGCGTGATTCAGGCCGAGACTAAATCCGCTTTTTTCCCGGATGCGATAAACACACGACAGAAATTTTTGCGCGGCGAGCGTGCCATCGTAGTTCTCCCGCGGCGACAGACAGTTGTCGCAGCCGCCGCAGTTGGTTTCCGGAAACGCCTCGCCGAAATATTCGAGCAACGCGGCCCGCCGGCAGGTCGGGATTTCCGCGTAATGCACCATCTGCTGCAATTGCTGGCGGGCGATCCGCTGCTCTTGCGCGTCGGTCTTTTCCTCGATGAACTGCGTCTGCTTGACGACACCTCCGGCGCTGAAGAGCAGCAGACATTCACCCGGCAAACCGTCGCGTCCGGCGCGGCCCGTTTCCTGGTAGTAGCCCTCGATGTTTTTCGGCAGATCGTAATGCACCACGAAGCGCACGTTCGGTTTGTTGATGCCCATGCCGAACGCGATGGTGGCGCAAATCACCCGGACTTCATCGCGCAGAAACAGCTCCTGATTGCGGGCGCGGTCGCCGGACTCCATGCCGGCGTGATACGGCGCGGCCTTCACGCCATCGGCGGTCAGCCTCGCGGCGACGTTCTCAGCCGTCTTGCGGCTCTGGCAGTAAACGATCCCGCTCTCGTTCGGGCGCGCGCGAACGAACGAGAGCGTTTGTTCGTAGGGTCGGGCCTTCGCCGCGACGCGGTAGGTGAGGTTGGGCCGGTTGAAGCTGGCGACGTAACAACCCGGCTCGCGCAGCTGGAGCAGCCGGACGACGTCCGCGCGAACGCGCTCGGTAGCCGTGGCCGTGAGCGCCATCATCGGCGCATTTGGAATCAAGTCGCGCAACTGGGCGAGCTGCCGATATTCCGGGCGAAAGTCATGACCCCATTCGCTGATACAATGCGCCTCGTCAACGGCGAGCAGGTTCACGTCCCACTTCTGCAAGTCGGCCAGAAACCCGGAAAGCATCAGCCGCTCCGGCGCGACGTAGAGCAGGCGGAATTGGCCGTTGTGGATGCCGCGCAAGCGCGCCCGCGATTCGTGCGCTGCGAGTGACGAATTCAGGAAGGTGGCGGCCACGCCGCCGGCCCGGAGCGCGTCCACCTGGTCCTTCATCAACGCAATCAGCGGCGAGACCACGACCGTCAGCCCGGGCCGCGCCAGCGCGGGCAGTTGAAAGCAGAGCGATTTGCCTCCGCCCGTCGGCAGCAGCGCAAAAACGTCCTTGCCCGCCAGCGCGTCCCGGATGATCTGCTCCTG
>QHOP01000179.1:1510-7006 GCA_003219345.1 Verrucomicrobiota bacterium | reverse complement strand
TGGTCTGCGATAGCCGCACGGGCGGCCAGTGGCACGGGCGTCCCGCCCGGTTGCTCCAAGCAGGAACTCACGGGCGGGACACCCGTGCCACTAGCATTGCAAGAAACTGAGATGCCTCCAAGGTGGTCCAGGGCCAATGCTTCGTCAGGGGCAAGCTCGTAATGTGCTGAAGGTTGAGCGATTTGTCGGGACATTCCGTTCGTGACGATTTACCGTCGCGGACATGGCCAAACCAAAACGACTACCTGACAAGATCCAACAGCAACTGTTAAACGAGGTCCAAGTGCACCTTGCCTCGGTAAAGCAATTGCCGCGCATTGGCAAGCTGCTCGAACAACACCACTACCTGGGCAACCTTCGCCCCGTAGGCGAACGTCTCTACTATATCGCCACCGATGCCGCTGGTGAATGGCTGGGGATTCTGGTCTTCAGTGCAGCCGCCAATCACCTGAAATATCGAGAGTGCTGGATCGGCTGGAGCAACGAGCAGCGTCGGCGAAGGCTGAGCCTCCTCACCAATAACAGCCGTTTTCTCCTTCTGTCCGATTGTTCAGTGCCTAATCTGGGTTCCCGGATTCTGCGCCTGACGTTGGATCGGCTCAGCAGTGATTGGCAGGCCCATTACGGTCATCCGATTCTGGCAGTTGAGACGTTCGTCGATCCGGAACAGTTTTGCGGCACGGTCTACACCGCTAATGGCTGGATTGAATTAGGCCAGACGGATGGATGGGGACGGTGTCAACGCGACTATTACGTCAAGCATGACAAGCCTAAACGTCTATTCGTGCGCTCCCTCCAGCGGAACGCTTGCCGGCATCTGCAAGCAGAGCATCTCAAACCGGAGCTGGCGATCGTGGAGCTCAAAGTGGCTCCTCGATGCACGCGCCGGGTGAAGGAAATTCGCTCCATTGTTGAACACTTCAAAAAGCTGCCCGAATACCGGGAGCGGGTCGAATCGTATCCTCTGTTCAGCCTGGCAGCACTCATTCTGCTGGCCTTGCTCTGCGAAGCGCCGCGGGGTCAGACGGATCTGGAAAAATTTGCTCGTGGCATGAGTCAAGCCCAACGACGTGCGTTGGGAATCCGGCGCAATCCTCAGGGGAAGTATCCGGCTCCCTCCCAATCGACTTTCAGCCGGTTCCTGGCCGGGATCGAGGCGCTCAAGCTCAATGAGACGCTGCTGGCCATTCAACGGCAGCTTCGGGGGCCAGCGCCGCGGGAGGAACTGGTGGTCATGGACGGCAAGGAGCCTCGGCATGGCAGCGGCGCTTCGATTCTCACGGCCGTGACCGTGCCCAGCCAGCACTACTTGGGCAGCGCCGTGGTGGACGAAAAGACCAATGAGATTCCTGTCGCGCAACAGGAATTGATCCCGCCTCTGGATTTGGAGGATCGATTGGTCAGCCTGGACGCACTACACACTCAGGATGAAACCGCACGCAAAGTGGTGCTGGAAGCCGGGGGGCACTACCTGCTCACGGTCAAAAACAATCAGCCCACGCTGCGGGCAAACATCGACAAGAAAGTATCCGCTCCCCGAGCGGATTTTCCCCCCTGAGCAGCCGACGCCGACACAAGCCCGCACGCAAGAGGACAACAAAGGGCGAGCGGAAAACCGTGTGATCCGCACGGCGGCTGTCACGGCGGAGGACGTCGGCTTTCCCATGGCGGCGCAAGCGGCGCGACTCTTGCGCCAAACCGAAGGGCGAAAAGATGAAGAGGTGGCCTTGATCACCAGCGCGCCCCGTGCCGAGTTGAAGGCCCAGCGGTGGTTGCGTCTGAACCGGGCAGGTTGGGGCATCGAGAGCGGGCTTCACCAACGTTTGGACGTCTCCTACAATGACGACCGCTGCCGAGTCCAGAGTGACAATGGGATGTGGGTGCTTGGCATGTTTCGCCGAATCGCCAACAGCCTCTTCATGGAATGGCGAGCCGCTCAGCGCCGGCCCGATCACGTTACTACCACCGATTTTCAGTCGCTCATGGCTCAAGACCACCGCGCTGCTGCACTCCGTCTGGTCTTGAACAAACGCCCTTCGCTCAAAAGGCTCTCATGAATTGGCGCTGGTGCGAAGCGATTCCAGGGACTTTCTTCTTGTAGCCAAGCATCGGAAAGTTACGATTCGGTCATTCTGTGGAAAAGAGAACCATCATGAGCTCTCTATTCGTTGGATTTTGATGATCTCCCAAAGCCCATGAAGAAGATTACGAATAAACCTCTCTCCCGCGCGATGACGCGGCGTCAGTTTGTTGGCCGGACCCTGGCGGCCGGTGTCCTCACCGCGGCGCCGGCGTTTCTGCGCGGCCAAAATCTCAACAGTAAATTGAACATCGCGTTCATTGCCGCTGGCGGTCGCGCGAACGCGAGCTTGAGCGAACTCACCGTCGTGCCAGGCCGTGGTGCAGGCGGGAGCGGCAGGAGAGCCGGCGCGGCCACTGAAGGGCCGCATCCCGACGAGAACGTCACGGTGCTCTGCGATGTGAACCAACTCGCGTTGGACTCCGCGTCGCAGCGATACGCGCAAGCCAAACAATTCACGGATCTGCGGCGCGTGTTCGATCGACCGAACGACTTCGACGCCGTCGTGGTATCCACGGCGGAACACACGCACGCGTTCGCCACCTACCTCGCGTTGATCCATGGCAAGCATGTCTATTGCGAGAAGCCGCTCGCTTACAATATTTGGGAAACTCGCCTCATCCGCGAGACCGCGGCAAAGTTTCCGAAGCTGTCGACTCAAATGGGCAACCAGGGACACGCTTCTCCTGCGCGGCGGATGATCAAAGAAATTCTTAACACCGGCGTCATCGGACCGGTGCATGAAGTCCACGTTTGGGCTGACCGCGCGTGGGGATTGCAGGATGCGGCCTCCGCCGAGAAGTTCGACAAACCGCACGGCTTTTACAACGGCATTCAGATCGTGGACCGGTTCAAAGAGGAAATGCCGGTCCCGTCAACCATGAACTGGGACCTGTGGCTCGGCCCCGCGCCGGAGCGGCCGTATCATGCGACCTATTTTCCCGGGCCACGGTGGTATCGCTGGTGGGATTTCGGCAATGGCACGATGAGCGATCTCGGCAGTCACGACAACGACGTGCCGTTTACCGTGTTGGATCTGTGGCGGCCGGACGGGAAGGGTGGGAAGGTGTTGGCGCCGCTTTCGGTTGAAGGCGTTTCACCCAACGTCCCGACGCCGCATCGTGAACTGGCACCGGCCACACTCATGGCGACGTTTCACTTCGCGGCTGTAGGCGCACAACCGGCGCTGAAGCTCGTCTGGCATCAGGGAAACAGCAAGCCGCCGGGGTGGGTGCCTGCGTGGGGCGGGCGCTCGTGCGTGTTCATCGGCCAAAAGGGCATGCTGCTCGGCAATGGCAAGTTGCTGCCCGAGGAGAAATTCAAAGATTTCCAAATGCCGCCCGAAACGCTGCCTCGCTCGCCAGGCCACTGGGTTGAGTGGGTCAACTACGCCAAGGGAAACGGGCCGGTGCCAGGGTCAAACTTCCAATATTCGGGTTGGACGACGGAATGCAATCACCTGGGCAACGTCGCTTATCGGACGGGGAAGAAAATCGAGTGGGATTATCAGAACTTGCGCGCGACGAACGCGGCCACGGAAGCAGCCCCGTTCATCAAGCGGCCCCTGTATCGCAAAGGCTGGGACGATATCTTGAAGGCTTAACCTTAGAATTCGTAGCAGCCGACGTAAGGAGGCTCACTTCGTCTTTTTCTCAAAAAAAATTGAGCCTCGTGACCTCGGCTGCTACGTGAAATAAATGTTTATATGAATCGACGATCGTTTCTCAAAATTACGGCGGCCAGCGCGGCGGCAGTGGCTGTTCTTCCGTCGGCCTCAGCCGCTTCGAAGCGCAATCTGCGCAAGGCGATCATGTATTCCACTATCGGAGTGAAGGGCTCGGTGCTCGAAAAGTACCGCGTCATGAAAGAAGCGGGATTCGAAGGCGTGGAACCGATGGGCGGCATGGATCGCGAGGAGGTCCTCGCGGCGTTCAAGGAGACCGGCCTGAAAGCCGCCAGCGTCTGTTGCCACACCCATTGGGCAAAGCCGCTCTCGGCGCCCGATGAAGCCACCCGCAAAATCGGTTTCGACGGACTGGTGCAGAGTTTGCAGGACGCGAAAGCCTACGGCGCCTCGAGCGTGCTGTTGGTTCCGGGTGTCGCCCGCGATGGCGTGACTTATCAGCAGTGTTTTGAGCGTTCCATCGTGGAAATCAAAAAAGCCATTCCGGTGGCGCAGGACGCCGCTGTGAAAATCGCGATCGAGAACGTCGGGAACAACTTTATCATGTCACCCGAGCAGGCGATCGAATATCTCGAAGCGATCAACAGCGAGTGGGTGGGCTGGCATTTCGACATAGGCAACGCGGGTCGCGTCGGACCGGCGGAAAAGTGGATTAACCTCCTCGGGAAACGCATCGTGAAAATCCATGTCAAGGATTTCAGCGCGAAGCCTTCGGCGCCAGGCGTCCGGTCGGGCGCGCGCCCGAAATTACTCGACGGCGACACGAACTGGCCGGCGGTGATGAACGCCCTGGACCGCGCCGGCTACTCTGGCTGGGCGATCTCCGAGCAACCGTCCGACCAGGCGTCCAATGTCGAAACCGCCCGCGACCTGGCGCAGCGCATGGACAAGATTTTTGCTTTGTGAGATGCGGCGATGCAAGCACGCCACTGTTTTTCGTTTCTGCCGCGCGAGCCTAACCGCGCTGCGCGCGCCAATGTTTGAATCCCAAAGGGATTCCATCATTGAGCCCAAGGTTGGCCGCGCAAGCGGCCTACCTTGGGTCAACGTTCAAATCATCCACAACCCCGAAGCGGGTTGCATCTACTTTTCGGAGCGCGGCTGTGTGCAAGCGCACCAGCCGCAGCACTCTGGCAAACCGGATGCGTCAAAATCTCCCCGCGCTGCGGCTGGTCTTGCAGACACAGCCGCGCTCCGACGAAAGGCCCGGACACAACTCCTTCAGAGTTGTTATTCTTGTTTCACGGTCACCCATCATGCAGAACGCCTCCTGCGGCGTGCGCACGTGGATCGCCTGCCAGTTGCGGTTCAGCACCAGCACAATCGTCTTGTTCAGAATGTCACTCATACGTTCGTTAAATCGTTAAATCGTTGAACCGTTAAATCGAGTGCGCGTTTCGATTCGGTGTTTGTTCTTTGTTGGTGTTTTATTGGCTATTGGTCATTGAGAATTGGTAATCCGCCGAAGGCGTTGGCTGCCTCGCCTGGTTTTGCTCCAGGTCCTCCGGTTTCAGAGACCGACGCACTCCTGATTATGCAACGAGGCAATTCGGATTGGTTGAAAGTTGAAAGTTGAAAGTTGAAGGTTGAGTGTTGATGGATCTGAAGTCCATCAATTATCAACCACCTTCAATCAACCTCTACAAATTGGTAGCCCGTGCTGGTAACTCTCCAGCGTCCTCAGTTTGTAAGGCTGCCGCTCTCATTTTGAGCTAACGGGCTGTGATTGGCT
>QHOP01000179.1:0-1504 GCA_003219345.1 Verrucomicrobiota bacterium | reverse complement strand
TGCATCACTTTAATGCTTGCAGGCCGAAATTGGTGCTCGGCAGGATTCGCACCTGGTGCTTGCGCACGGCCACCAGCGCGACGCTCTCGACGTCGTTGGTGGCCGCGTGCAAACGCCTGCTGGTTGGACTACGCGAGCGGGAATCGGTTGAGGGCTGAGAGTTGATGGTTGATAAAAAAGCGCGATTTGCAGACGGTCTTGAAATCCATCAACAATCAACTATTCACCATCAACCATCAATTGGAGCCTCCCGCCGGTGCTGCCCCGGCTTGAGTTTCTTACAAAGGAAGCCCGCAGGCTGCTGAATATCACTTTCCATCAGACGCTGGTGCAAGCATCAGTTGACGCAGCAGATCCAGTTTGCCACTCTCTTCCTTCCAATGGGCGATGGGTCCGATGGATACGGAGCGATTGGGGCGCGAAAACGCCGCGACGGGTGAAACCAACGCGTTGGACGCATGGCATTGACCGCAGTTTTCGGGAAACCGTTTCTGAGACGGGCCGTTCCCGTCTTCATCAACCCGCAGATGCCCCAGGCTGTTGTAAAACGAAGCGCGCGGTTCACCTCCCGGGATCGGCCGCAAGCCGCCTTGTTGACCCTGGAACAACAATGCCCGGCTCAATTCGACTTCCCGACCCAAGGAGCGTTCCACTCCCGAGCGGTCGGTATATGAACGGGCGCGAAACTGAACTGATTCGACCACATGCGTCGGCACCATCTGTCCGTTTTCATCCAGAGAAATCATTTCGCGCAACAGGAGAAATTTCATTCTCGACGGAAGCCTTGTGGACCTGCGAACCGGTTTCGGATCGAGATGAAGCAAATCTTTGGTCGCTTCGCTGTTGGTCAGAGCGAACTGCCGCCAGGCTTCAGGTTCATTTAGGAGAGCTAAAATGTTGCTGCGCGAAATTTTATTTGTGGACCAGAACCGTTCCCATTCCGCTTTATTCCGTTCCGTTTCCATACCGAAAGAAGTCTTTGGACGGAGGTGGTCGGCTGCTTCAGGATTGGTCAGGGCGAACTGCCGCCAAGCTTCGGGTTGACGCGCAAGAGCCAACACGTTGCTGCGCGCAATTGTGTTGGTGAACCAGAACTGTTGCCATTCTGCGAAATAGCGATCGTTTTCCTTGGTCACCCGCACATTTTCAGCGGCGTAGCTGGCCAGAATGTTTGTATCCAGTGAATTTGCGGGCAGTTTCACAAAAGCCCGGAATACGGACCTTCCACCGGCAACCAGCGTGTGTTCCAAAATGTCCAATACTCGCGACGGCTCCTCCGAAAAGGGATGATGACTGGGCAAAATCTCGTGCCACCCGCTGTCAGCGGCAAAAAGATCGTGCGGGAGGAAATCATACCGATTGGTGTCCAGGACATTTGAAAACGCGCCTGATTTTATCGCGTCGCTGTAGGTGTCCGGCAATTTTTCAATCTGCCCACGCGAGAGTGCCAGCGAATGGATCACTTGGGCGAGTTTGCGTTCCAGAGTGGCTCGATGCTGTTCCA
>QHOP01000178.1 GCA_003219345.1 Verrucomicrobiota bacterium | reverse complement strand
GCAGGCGGCTACACCGGGTCAGGAGCGAACCCCACCCGTAATGATTCTCGTCTGCGACAACACGTCCATCGCGGATCATTTCCACCGCATGATTTCCGGCGAGGAATTGATCGAAGTCGAGGATGAGAACGAAGACGAAGATAAACCGAAGGGGCGCAAGAAACTCAAACCGAGAAAGAGTTACGGAACGGGATTAAAGGGGTTTGCTGAGTTGTGGAATCAGCAAGGCTCAGAAGTCACGTTGCGGATTGATACGGAATTGCTCGCGCAGGCCGAAAGCGAAGATCCAAAGGCGACGAAGAAGGAAGCGGCGGAAGAATTGCGGAAGATCGTCGCGACCGTGGGGAAACCCGGCGAAGCGGGTGAGCGCATCCGGTGCGTGGTAAGCGTGAACATGCTCAGTGAGGGTTGGGATGCGAATAACGTGACGCACATTCTCGGATTACGCGCGTTCGGCAGTCAATTGCTTTGCGAGCAGGTCGTCGGCCGCGGTTTGCGGCGAATGGACTACGTGGCGATGCCGGACAAGGACGGCAAGCTCATGCTGTCACCCGAATACGTGGACATCTTCGGCGTGCCGTTCTCGCTGATTCCATTCAAAGGTCGGGAGCCGAAGAAAGGCCCGCCGCCGGAGGACAGACCGAAGAACGAAGTGATGGCGTTGCCGGAGCGGAAGCAATTCGAGATTCGCTTTCCAGTGGTCGAGGGCTACGCCGTCGCGCTCCAACACAATTTGATCAAGTGCGACGTGGCTGGCGTCGAGGGAACGCGGGTGAATCCGTGGGATATTCCGACGGCGGCTTTTTTGCGACCGCAGGTCGGTTATCAAATCGGACATCCTGGGGCGTATGGTGGGTTTGGTTTCGAGCCAGTGGACCGCGAGGAGTACTACCGGTCGGTTCATCCCCAAACAATCCTGTGTGAGATCGCGCGGGAAATCGTTCGTGGATTAACTGACGCCTCACAATCCAGGAAGGAAAAGCTGAAGCAACAATCACGGGCGATATTGTTTCCGCAGGTTCTTAGGCTCGTGGGCGACTACGTGGCGACCCGTGTTGAGAATCCCGTCCATCCGTGCGAAATCGGTCTGCAAAGTTATGCGCAACGCATTGTGTCGCTGCTGCTCGACGCCATCGAGCCGGACGACGCGCGCGGTGAAGCTCCACTTGTCCCGCGCCTGAACCGCTATAAGCCGATTTGCTCGACCGCAGCCGTTCACTTCAAGACCGTGAAGCCGGTGCAGGCCGCGGTGAAAAGCCACATCAACTCCGTGGCGTGCGATACGAAGAGCTGGGAGCAGGCGGCGATGTTCCAACTGGAAAAGTCTCCGCATGTCGTGTGCTACGCCCGCAACGACCGGCTGGAGTTCAACATTCCCTACGAACTATTCGACCAGCCACACGTTTACGAACCGGACTTCCTTGTGCGTCTCGCCAATGGTGTGACGCTCATCGTCGAAATCAAAGGCCAGTTGCAGGGTGACACCGAGGCGAAGCACCAAGCCGCGAAGCGTTGGGTCAGCGCCGTGAACAATTGGGGCAAACTCGGCCGCTGGGATTTCCTCGTGTGCCGCGACCCGCAAAAGCTCACCGGCCTGATCGCGGACATGGTGTGAAGGAGCAAGGAATCGGCGTGCGAGCGATACGCGTTTGAAGGTGCGAATGAACTCCGAACATGCAGATCATTCGCGTCGTGCCAGTCGGTCCTGATCGCTACGCGGATGAGGGATTTCATCAAAACGTCGAACCCCCAACTGAGTGTCCGAATTGCGGTACTCACGACACCCTGTCGGCGCTCGGTTATTACTCCCGGAATGTAACCAGTGCCGAACGCGGCGTTGTTCGCATTCGCGTGCGTCGGTTCTGCTGCGACGTTTGCCACAGAACGGTCAGCATCCTTCCTTCATTTGCTCAACCGTACCGATTGGTATTGAACGCCACGATAAGTGAGTTCTTCGGTGGCACAATCAGCTCCAACGCGCTTTCGTGGCTTCCGCTGCTGAAACAATACTGGAATCGCTTTGCAAAGTGGCTTCCGAAGATTCGTGGCATTGTAAACTCCGTGGTGGAACGGTCGCCCCCACAGCCAGACGCCGCTGGGTGGTGGGAGGTAATCGTCAAGAC
Source organism: Verrucomicrobiota bacterium (assembly GCA_003219345.1). Lineage (GTDB taxonomy): Bacteria > Verrucomicrobiota > Verrucomicrobiia > Limisphaerales > AV2 > AV2. The sequence goes on along the minus strand of QHOP01000178.1, from coordinate 4,386 downwards.
ATTCGACGGCCTTGAAAGAATCACCTCAACCCTCGTAAGCCGTTTCGGTGTTACGCTGTTTGGTCGCTATCGCTGCCATTCGCCCGGGTCAATTGTCATATGACCTTCCCACACAACTTATTTGTTTCCGTGAAACACGACGACTGGAAAGCTTTCTGCGTAACTGAAAAATGTATCTGAACCATTTTCTAGCGCCAAACGACGCATTCCCGGGGGTCGCCTTTCAAAATCAGAGGGCAACAAGCCGCGATTTTAATTTCACCATGAGCGGCGAATGACTTTTTTTGTATGAAGAGGAAACCTTCACCCACCGGCGCGGCTGCTTATACCAGAATGTCCGCGAATCAGTCCATCGGTGACCAAATGAGAGCCATTCGCAGATTTGCCAAACGTCGGGGTCTGAAAATCGTGAAGGTGTATTCGGGCGGAGGAAATCAGGGCCAACATTCAATGCTGGCCAACGCACAAAAGGCACACTGACGTTTAGCATGGACAAGAATGACAAAGAAAATTTGCGGAACCGCGCAGCCGCGTATGTGCGAATGTCCACGGAGCATCAGCAATATTCCACCAGCAACCAGATGGATGTCATTCTGGAATATGCCAAACGCCGTGGTTTGGAAATCGTGAAAATATATTCGGACGAGGGCAAAAGCGGCCTGAACATTGAAGGTCGGGAGGCGTTGTCGCAAATGCTGGCGGATGTTCAGAGCGGGCGTGCCAATTTTTCCTGCATCCTCGTTTATGACGTGAGCCGGTGGGGAAGGTTTCAGGATGCCGACGAAAGTGCCCATTACGAATATACCTGCCGCAACGCAGGTGTCGCGGTGCATTTTTGCACCGAGCAATTTGAAAACGACGGCACTCCGGTCTCCACGATTATCAAAAGCGTCAAACGCGCAATGGCCGGTGAATACAGCCGCGAACTGTCGGCAAAAGTTTTTCAAGGTGCGTGTCGGCTGATTCAGGAGGGCTTCAAGCAGGGCGGCACTGCTGGATTCGGTCTGCGCCGGATGCTGATTGATCAAAGTCGCCAGCGAAAGACGATGCTAAAAATGGGCGAGCATAAAAGTATCCAGACTGACCGCGTAATTCTGGTGCGTGGGCCGGATGAGGAAGTCGAAACTGTCCGGTGGATTTACCGGGCATTCATTGACGAGGGCAAAAATGAAAGCGAAATCGCCGATTTGTTGAAAGCAAAAGGCATTGTCACGGATTTTGGGCGGGTATGGACGCGCAGCACGGTTCATCAAGTTCTCACCAACGAAAAATACATCGGTAACAACGTCTATCATCGCACCTCATTCAAATTGAAGCGCAAGCATGTGGAAAATCCGCCGGACAAATGGGTTCGCGCCGCCGGCGTGTTTGAATGCATTATTGAGCCGGAACAATTTTTTACGGCGCGCGAAATCATTCTGACACGCTGCCGGCGATTTAGCGACGAGGAGTTGCTGGAAAAACTGCGTGGTCTTTTGAGCCAGCATGGGCAAATCAGCGGCATCCTGATTGACGAGACGGAAGGATTTCCGTCGAGCGCGGCATTCCGGCATCGTTTTGGTAGTCTGATCTCCGCTTATCGGCTCATCGGCTATGACCCTGAAATTGATTACAGCTTCATAGAAATCAATCGCCAGCTACGCAAGCAGCACCCTGAAATTGTCGCTTCGGTGATTCAGAAAATTGAATCACTTGGCGCGTCGGCAGCATGGGACGAAAGCTCGGAATCGCTCTGGCTCAATGGCGAGTTGCACGTTTCCATCGTCCTGTGCCGGCACACCACCACGTTTGCCGGTTCTTCACGCTGGTTGATACGACTGGATGCGGGACTGAAGCCGGACATCACCATTGCCGTTCGTATGGATGCGACGAACGAGGGCATCCGGGATTATTATTTGCTGCCCGGCATTGACATGACTTGGGAGAATCTGCGCGTGGCAGAAGACAATGGTTTTTATCTGGACGCCTACCGATTTGAAACGCTCGACTATTTTTTCAACCTGACCCAACGCATCAAAATTCTGGAGGCCGCATGAATGAAGAAGTGAAAATGATCCCCATTGAGCAGATTCGGATTTTGAACCCCCGCCACCGGGACAAAAAGAAGTTTGAAGTGATCGTTCAAAGCATCAGGAAGTTGGGATTGAAAAAACCGATTCAAGTGAGCCTTCGTGCCGCAGATGAAGCCGAAGGCGAGGGCTACGACTTAGTTTGCGGGCAGGGACGCCTCGAAGCGTTCATGGCGCTCGGCTTCAAGAAAATCCCGGCGATTGTCGTGCAAATAAGCAAGGAAGACCGGCTCTTGCGCAGCCTGGTGGAAAACATGGCCCGACGGTTGCCGTCGCCGATGGAGTTGATCAATGAGATTCAGCGTCTGAAAGCACAGGGATATAACCATAGTGATATTGGGCGAAAACTGGACATAGACCGCCAGACAATCATTGGATTGATTGCGTTGAAAAAAGGCGGCGAGGAACGATTGCTGGACGCGGCGCTGAACGGGAAGGTTCCGTTGGGCGTGGCGGTGGACATTGCCAAAACAGACGGCGTTGAAACGCAACGGGCATTGTTGAAAGCCTACGAAAAAAAGCAGGTGAACCAGGCTGCCATCCGGGACATCAAGAAATTGATGGAGCAACGGCGGTTTTTGGGAAAGCAACGCGGTTCGGGTGGACGCGGCTCGCGGAAGAACCGGCCGAGTGCGGAAAATCTGGTCAGCGCATATCGGCGCGAAAGCGAAAAACGAAAATTGCTGGTGCGCAAGGCGCGCATCTGCGAAGAAAGGCTGCTTTTCGTCGTGACGGCATTCAGCAAACTCACGGCGAATGAACATTTCGTAACACTGCTGCGGGCGGAGTCGCTGGCGACCATGCCAAAAGTCCTCGGAGAGAAAGTGGCGAAACAACAAAAGGAAGGTATATGAATGTGAATGAAATGAGGCTGGGTTTTGAAATGAAGACAAAAGAGCTTTCGTTGGAACTGATATTACCCATCCGAAAAATAAAAAGTCCCCACAATTTGCGACGGTATCAGGCGATTGTGAAATCCATACGCGAAGTGGGAATGATTGAGCCGCTCGTGGTCCATCCTCAAAAGGACAAATCAGGCACGTTTTTGTTGCTGGACGGGCATCTGCGGATTTTTGCGTTGAAACAACTTGGCAAAATAGTGGCCGAGTGCATCATCTCCAATGACGACGAATGTTTCACCTACAACGCGCGGATCAACCGGCTGCCGCCCATTCAGTGCCACAAGATGATCGTCAAAGCGATTCGAAACGGCGTCAACCCGGAGCGACTTGCAACCGCGCTGGACATGCCGTTAAATGTCATTTCCGAGAAGGCCATCCGTTTGCTGAAAAAGGTGAAGCCACTGCGACAAATTGAAATCGCGGAACTGTTGGTAAGCGCGAACAACTATTCGCTTGGATACGTCGAAGCGTTGATATTGGGAACGCCGAGTGATCAGCGGATGAATCCGGCAGAACCAAAAAAGAAAACCGGCCTGTCAGCAGAGGAATTGGCCGGAATGGAGCGAGAAATGGAATCGCTGGAAAAAGATTTCAAGGCGGTGAAGGCGAGCTTTACGGAAAACATGATGTGTCTGACGTGTGCCCGTGGATACATCAAAAAACTTCTGAATAACGCCAAAGTTGTCAGGTTTCTGAACGCAAATTTTTCGGATATTATTTCTGGATTCGAGGGCATTGTGGCAGCCGAGGCTTTGTAACGGGAACCCGCCTCACGATTCCGGAAGTCGCGGCGACTGCGGCAGGGCAACCGCAAGCCTCGCCATTCTAAAAAAAGGAGTCAGGAGTCAGTTGTTTTGAGCTTCAACGGGGCCGCGCCCGCGCGGGCGCGGAATCGTCGATCACCAGCCAAAGCGGCGCGCGGTTATGCTTGGCTTCAACGGGGCCGCGCCCGCGCGGGCGCGGAATCCCAGTGGGATGCCTTCCCTTGGGAATTCGTCCCAGTGCTTCAACGGGGCCGCGGATGCGGCCGATGCCATCCTTCTGGCCGCTTCAACGGGGCCGCGCCCGCGCGGGCGCGGAATCCCGCGGCTACGGAGGGCAGGCCGCGCGCTCCTTCCCTGCTTCAACGGGGCCGCGCCCGCGCGGGCGCGGAATCAGCCGCTTCGGACAACGACACGCTTGGCGCGATTCTCGGCTTCAACGGGGCCGCGCCCGCGCGGGCGCGGAATCCTATCTTTTTATGCCTGCGGGCGCATGGGACACCGCGCTTCAACGGGGCCGCGCCCGCGCGGGCGCGGAATCCGTAAAGCGGCCATTGATTTGCGCAGTACATTCATGCGGCTTCAACGGGGCCGCGCCCGCGCGGGCGCGGAATCAAGGCGCAACGGGACGAACAAAAGAAACAGTTCAAAGCT
>QHOP01000177.1 GCA_003219345.1 Verrucomicrobiota bacterium | reverse complement strand
GGGATCAGGTTGGAACGCAGCAAGTGCGTGAGTTTCTCGGAATCGACGCGATCGTTTTTATTTTTGCCCCCGTGAATGGCTTTGACGTAGAGCGCGTGGGCCAGCACGAAAGTGAGGCCCGCGGCCTGGCAGGCATCGGCCAGCCAATACCAGCCGAACATGCATTCGCAACAGACGGTGAGGTCATGCTTGTAAGGCTCGACGAGCTTGAGGAAGAACCTGAAGTCGTTGTCCTTGACGTTGGTGTGGACCCGTTTGTTGCCCTGCCGATCCATCAGGCAGACGTACATCTGGCGGGCGTGCAGATCGATTCCGCAATTGAATTCGGTGCTGGAGGTGTAATACTTCATACGCTGTTAGTGACTTGGTGCTTAAGGCACCGGGTTATAGATGTAGTACTGCGGGGAGTGCTCGTAACACTCCCCGCCCATCGCCCAATGCTAGCAAAAACCAACCAGGGCTTTCATGGGAGTATCAAAATCACTGGAGCGAATGCGGGCGGAGCGCGTCAGTTGCCAATGCGGACGCACCGGGCCGCTCGCGTCGCTCAGTTCCGGTGTTGGGGCCGCCGCAAGGTCGCGCAAATGATCCTGCACAAGTTCCAATTGGTCGTGTTGGGATGCTTGGTCGTCGTGATTGCGGGTTGGATCATCCTCAGTCCGCCTGGAAAGGGCACGGGCAACGATCAGAGACTCAGCCGTATGGTCCGCACGGAGAACTGGGGCTGGCGCCTTTTGTGTGTAGAGAATCGCCTTCCCAGCCCAGTAGTTCGGCTTTTTCACGTCGACGCGCTCAGAGACCGGTATAAGTGCGAGGCCCAGGTAATAAATGAGGATTTCCTGGTTTCGGGCTACTTGACCAAAGCGCTCATCACTCTGAACAAGCTGCCTATCACTCCTACCAACCCGGCATCGCGATCCAGCATCTAACCAATCGCTGGAGCCAACCGCTGGCCGCCGTGAAGTCCAGATTTAATTTTATGAAACAGTTCTCGATGTTTATCAGGCTCGCCGCCGCCAGCGGTGGCTCAGCTCCATTTCGTTAGGCCGCTTCCCCATGCACCTTGTCATGTTCGACATCGACGGCACGCTTACCGAGACCGTGAAGGTCGACGAGGAGTGCTTCGTTCGCTCATTCAAGGAAGTGTTTGGTTTCTCCGACATCAACACCGATTGGTCACATTATCCACGCACGACGGATTCCGGCATCTTTCACGATGTTTTCACGTCGCGCATTGGCCGGTCACCGACGGCGCAGGAAGTTTCGCGATTTCACCAGCATTTCATCCAATTGCTCGCTGCCGCTTCATCACAGTCTCCATTTGCACCGGTTGCAGGGGCTGACAGGTTGTTGTCCCGGCTCGCACATGGCGGCTTGCATCGCGTGTCGCTTGCTACCGGAGGTTGGCGTGATTCCGCCTGCCTCAAGATGGCCAGTGCCGGGATGTGCTTTGACGACCATCCGGCTGCATCAGCGGATGACGCACTCGACAGGGAGTCCATTATGCGGCTTTCCAAGCAGAGAGCAGCCGAACGATATGGCGAGTCATTTGCCTGCACCCTGTATGTCGGTGACGGAGTTTCGGATGCTCGTGCATGTCGCAGTGTTGGCATTCCGTTCATTGGCATTGGCACGGGGAGTCGAGCGACACAATTGTCCACGGAGGGTGCTGTTTGTGTCTTCCCTGATTTCAGTGACGCGGATATATTTTTGAGGAGTGTGTATGAGATTGCGAACGCGGGCTAATGCGCTGCATCTAACTGCGGCGTGCCGCCGTGGTTGCAATCGGCGCGCCTCGTGGCCGCCGTCGCTATTGGGTCGTTCGGCGTCGCGGCCGGATCGCACCTCCAGCATTCACACAAATATATGAAAAAGACGACTGTTATCGTTTCTTTGGGTTTGTTGACGTTCATCGTCGTTGGCCTGGTGGTCACCCGAACCAATTCCGACTCTCGGGAGTTGTCGCAGGCTGAGTTCACCGCGATGGTTCAGTCCAATCTCCTGGCCAAAGTCCGAGTTTACTATCCAGCGGAGCCCGGAAAATTAGATGGAGTACCTGTCATGCTCCACAGGGTGCGGGGCACGTTCTACCAGACCGATGCCGCTGGTCAGATTTTGAAAACGCAAGGGGTATCTGAAGAGTTTCCCTTCATCGCCAGAGTGCATCTCACAGCGGAGTTGGAAGGCACGCTGACGAGAAGCTCCAATTTTTCAGCAGTCTCCCCAAATCCACTCGCCCAGAAGGTGAGCAAGTGGTTTGTTCACTCGAAATAACAGGCGGATGTATGACAGATGTGACGCCCAAGGGCGCTGCACCGAACGCGGGCGAGCGACGGCTGTTTGCAATTCGGACACGACTGGCCGCCCGCGTCGGTGAAGGTTAGGCGGCACTACGCGCACCCGCTATTATTGAAACACTATGAACACGCTGCGAAAATTGTTCGGTCCAAGCAGAGCGGAAATCTGGCGACAGCTTTGCACTGAAACCGGGGCGGACTACGTTAAGGGCGGCTTTTGGAAGGGAGACAAGGTCCAGGTAAAGCACGATGAGTGGACCATCACGCTGGATACCTACGCGGTGTCCACCGGCAAAACCACAGTGGTTTTCACCCGACTGAGAGCGCCCTACGTCAACCCCGACCACTTCCGGTTCACGATTTACCGTCGTGGACTATTCAGCGACATCGCCAAGTGGCTTGGGATGCAGGACGTCGAGGTCGGTCATGAGGACTTCGACCGGGATTTCATCATCAAGGGCACAGAGGAGGGAAAGCTGCGCGCACTGTTTGACAACGCGAGGTTCAGGGAATTGATTGCCGCCCAGCCACAGATTCACTTGGCGGTAAAAGACGACGAGGGGTGTTGGGGAGATGACTTTCCTGCCGACACTGACGAATTATGCTTTCATGTCTGCGGCATTATCAAGGACCTCGAACGCTTGAAATTGTTGTTTGAATTGTTCGCTGAGACACTGGACCAGTTGTGCCGAATCGGCTCTGCCTATGAGGGGACGCGCTTGTCCCGCCGCGCCTCAGCACGGAGGTTCGGCAACATGAACATCCTTTCATTCATCGCACTTTTCCTGGCGACAATAACTGCTGTTGGAGCTGGCTACCAGTTTTCTCCCGCCTTCTCTAGCAAATCGCCCGATGGCAAATGGGAGTTGATATGCAAGGCTCCCGCAAATGGCGAAGCGGACGCGCGCCAGGTACTCTTGCTCAAGAGAATCCAGGGAAGTGTTTTTGCACTTCGGCGTATTGAAGGCAACGGTTGTTTTGCTCTGTGGTCCCCGGACAGCTCTCGTATCGCCGTCACCGATCGGTGGGCGAGCGACAGGTCAGACGTTTTGATTTACTCAGTTGCTCGTCCACGGTCCGAGAGTTCGCTTGCAAAGCTATTTCCCAGAGCTGCCATTCCGCGCGAAGAACTCAGCGGTCACTGTTACTTTGAGGCCGTTAAATGGTTAACCGGTCGTCGTCTTCAGATCAGAATTTCTGGACACAGGGACGAATACCCAGCGAATAATTTTGAATATGAGTTCATTTTTGATATCGCGTCCGGTGGATTCAAAAAGGTAACGGACAGAAAACCGAACCGAGGCGTGGAGCGGACCGGAGCCAGCGGTTTAGCTCACTTAGAATTCGTGGGTCGGTGAGGGCTGGCTCCCGCCGCGCACAATGGTCGTTGGCCACGGTGATGACTACCACAACTCCCAATCCAGCAGATCGGTTCTTGAGCGTGGCCTATTACTTTGGATTAGCCCCCTTGGCTAAATTTTGGCGCTCTTCCTCTTCGAATCCTTTCCTGCGGCATCACCACGATCAAGCTATGGCAGCATTTGCCTTCTTCTTGATGTTCTTCCTGGCAGCCTGCCTTTACGACACCGGAGAGTGCTTTTTTATCATTCAATTCCCTGATTTTGCGAGGCAGCTCATCGAGCAATGGGGATCATTCCTAGCGTATCTGGATTACGCTTCATGGCTGCTGATCGTTGCCTTGGTGGCATTGTGGATTACGCTGCTCGGACTAACACTTGCGGGATCCACGTGGCAGGTGCCGCTGCTCAAGCGATTGATGCGGAGGCCGCGGGTCATTCGGCTTTCCCTTCTTGCCAATCCTCTTGTATTATTGTTCGTCCCGCTCATCACCGTCCTTGCTCTCCACGCTACATCACTGACGCGAAGGAGCGGTGAGGCCGCCGCGGTTTATTTCCTTTATGATGAGGGTATATCGGTCCCGCGCTGGGGCTTCGCATTGGGGTTGTATCGGATCACTTTGCAGGCCCAAAAGAAATGGGGAAAAGGATGCACGGTTCTGGATAGTTTGAATCGGGAGACTCTGCGTGTAGCTTTGGCAAACGGGAAGGTAGTGATCCTTGCCACGCATGGGAAGGATGGATATGCCGATACCTGTTACGCTCCTGAAGTCCTGAGAGTCTGGCCACCCGACACCAGAGCTGTCGATGAAGAGAAAAGTTCCCGCTACTTGCGCGTCAGCGTTTTGGGAGCGGATAACAAGTGGAGCAAAGAGGAAAACGTCCCGGCGAACAGCCATCTGCAATTGGCTTACATATTCGCCTGCGATGGCGGAAAGAAGGCATCTCAATGGCAGGAGCATCTGGCACCTGCGCAGGTGATTACTTACAACCGAGCATCCACAGTTTTGGACCACGCATTTTGGTTCGCACTGACGGGACCGGCACGATTGAAAAAACTGCAATGAATCACGCGAGAGCACATGAGGTCAGGTCTGGTGGGATATACTAGGAGATTGGCAGCCAAAGTCGCCAGCTTCCGGCATGAATTCGTCCCATCCGTGGGACGGCCAAATCCCGCAGGCGAACACAGATTCCAGCCGTCTTTGGGTAGCGCTGCTTGTTAAGCCTTTCATTCTCCGCTTGTTGTATCCCTTCTCACGTGTGTCTGGCACTCTGGCACGCATGATGCAAAAGGGGTCAGATTCGATTGCGTGCAACGGTCTCAACCATTTCCTGGATTGTGCTTGGACGAGCGGGAATCCGTCGCAACTCGGAGCCTTCCACAACGTCCCGAATCTGTTATGGACCCCCTTTGCTATGTTTAACGACCTTCGCTACGCCGTCCGTCAGTTGCTGAAGAACCCCGGCTTCACCGCCGTGGCCGTGCTCACGCTCGCGCTGGGTATCGGGGCGAACACCGCGATTTTCAGCGTCGTCAACGGAGTATTGCTTCGACCACTGCCGATTCAAGAGCCGGATCGGGTGGTCCAACTATGGGAGACTTGGCGGGGTGAAGGCACAGCGCCGGTGGCCTGGCCGAAGTTCATCGAATGGAAACAACAAAGCCAATGCTTCGAAGCCATTGCGGGTTGTAATTGGGGCGAAAGCTTTGTCTTTGCGACTGGCGACAAGCCTGAGCTGATCGCGGGTCGAGCCGTTTCGTCCGACTTCTTTTCCGTTCTGAAAGTTCAACCGTTTAAAGGGCGGAGCTTCCGTCCGGAAGACCCAAAAGCCGGCGCGCCTCCAGTCGCCATGATCACGCACAACTTGTGGGCGAGCCGGTTCAACTCCGATCCGGAGATCGTCGGCCGCACCATTCAACTCAGTTCCAAAAGCTACACGATCGTTGGCGTGTTGCCGTCGGGATTTCAGATGGCCAACAAGGCCCAGGTGTTTGTGCCGAAGATTGAGGAAGGCGAACTGCTAACAGAACGGGAAGATCATTCCTACCAGGTCGTGGCTCGCCTTAAATCCGGCAAGACATTTCAAGAGGCGGAAAATGAGATGAACACCATCGCTGCCCGTCTTGAGAGCCAATATCCCAAGACAGACAAGAACTGGAAGGTCAAGCTCGTGCCGCTACGCGAACAACTCGCCGGCGACCTTCGATCCACGCTGATGATTCTGCTGGGCGCGGTAGCGTTCGTTCTTTTGATCGCGTGCGCCAATCTTGCCGGCTTACTCTTGGCCCGAACGGCGGCGCGCCGCAAGGAGATAGCGATTCGCGCGGCGTTGGGAGCGGGTCGCTGGCGAGTCATCCGCCAACTGATTACCGAAAGTGTCGTGCTGGCGGCGCTGGGCGGAGCATTAGGCGTTATCTTGGCCCACATGTTGATTGGGCTTCTGCGAGTGGTGCGACGAGATCTCGAAGCGGTCTATCCCTGGAACGTGTCGATGGCCACACCCATCGGGCTCGACTACACCGTTCTCGGTTTCACGTCCTTGTTGGCGGTCTTGGCCGGGATTTTGTTTGGGCTAGCGCCGGCTTTCACCGCGTCGAGGGCCGTGTTGTCTGAAGCGCTCAAGGAAGGCGAACGCGGAACCAGCCAGGGTGTTGGGCACAACCGGCTTCGCAGCGTATTTGTCACGGCTGAAATGGCGCTCGCCCTGGTGTTATTGGTGGGCGCCGGTCTGATGATGCGGACCGTTTGGAAGATTTCGGAAATAAAACCCGGCTTTGAGACGGCGGATGTGCTCACCTTTAATCTGGACCCGCCGCAGGCCAAATATCCAGATCGCAATGAAAGAACCCGCTTTTTCAACCAACTCTGCGAGCGCTTTCGCAACATTCCGGGTGTGGAAGCCGCCGGTGGGATACTTTACCTGCCGATGGGTGGTGGCAATTCGTCGCTGACAACCAAAGTGTTCGGCCGCCCTCCGCTTCCGGAAGGACAGAACGCCCCCAACTACCGCCTGGTCACGCCGGAGTATTTCCGCGCCATGGGTATTCCGCTGTTGCACGGTCGCGATTTCACCGAACGCGATACAACCAACTCCACCCTGGCTGTGATCGTCAACGAAGCTTTCGCCCGGCAGGTGTTCCCCAACGAAAATCCATTGGGACAGCGCTTGGGGATTGGAGATGGGTGGTCGCGTGACGCGGATTACCTGCCACGCGAGATTATCGGCGTGGTGAAGAGCGTTCGCCAGATGGACCTGACGCAGCAACCGGCGCCGGAAATCTACGTGCCCCACTCACAGAGCCTCTGGTTTTATGGACTGAATCTGGTCGTCCGCACGAAAGTCAAGCCCGCGAGTCTCATCCCGACCGTGCGCAATATCGTGCGGGAGTTGGATAAGGATCAAGCGATCGGGGAGTTCAGCACCATGGAGCAAATCGTCACGCAGTCCATAGCTTCGCAGCGATTCAATGCCGGCCTGTTTGGCGGGTTCGCAGCGTTGGCGATGGTTCTGGCCGCCATCGGAATTTATGGCGTGCTGGCTTATTCGGTCGGCCAGCGGACGCGCGAGATTGGATTGCGCATGGCCTTGGGCGCGCAACGAGGCGACGTGCTACGGTTGGTATTGCGCCAGGGCATGACACTTACCGCTGTGGGCACGGTGTCGGGATTGGCCGGCGCGCTGGTGCTGACCCGCATCTTGCGGAGCTTGCTCTTCGGGATCAGTGCGACCGACCCGACCACGTTAGTGAGCGTCACTTTGCTGCTGGCTGTGGTGGCGTTTCTCGCGTGCTATTTTCCGGCGCGCCGCGCGGCAAACGTGGATCCCATGGAGGCACTGCGTTATGAATGATTTGAAACTCGGCTTCCGAGAATTGTGGAAGAACCCCGGCTTCATCGTCGTGGCTCTCCTGGCCCTCGCGGCGTCCACCGTGGCGCGCGCCCAGGAAGAGACTGAGCACGTTGACCGCACTCTGGCCTTTCCCTCAGGCGGGACGCTCCAGCTTCACAACTTCTCCGGTGCCGTGCATATCACCGGCACTGCCGGGAAGGACCTCGTGATCAAGGCGGTCCGGCGTGCCGAACGGGACCGGCTCGATCACATCGCGCTTGACATCCAGACCTCGGGCTCGACCGTCACGATCGACGCGAACAAGCGCGACCCGGGCTGGCAGCATGACAAGAACAACGTGGTGGAGACGTCTTTCGAGATTGAGGTGCCGTCCGGCGCGATCCTTGACGTGGACGTCTTCAGCAGCAATCTCGACATCAAGGGCGTCACCGGTGCCGAGCGGTTGAAGACGTTTTCCGGCAACGTCACCGTTGACGCCGTCGCCGCGGGCGCCGTGCCGCGCCTGACCGCCGAGACCTTCAGCGGCTGTATTCGCGTGCGTCTGGCCGACTGTGTGAAGGGCGACGTCAACTTCAAGAGCTTCAGCGGCAGCTTCGACGCCCAGTTGCCGCTCACGTTGCACAAGGCCGGCCACAACCGGGTGTCCGGCGCACTGCCCGACGACGCCAGCGACAGCGCACTAAGATTTACGACTTTCAGCGGCAACGTTCATCTCACCAAGTAGCGGACTTTTGCGCTGCGCTATGAAGGACCTCGAATTCGCTTTCCGCCAATTGCTGAAGAACCCCGGCTTCACCGCCGTGGCCGTGCTCACGCTCGCGCTCGGCATCGGGGCGAACACCGCGATTTTCCAACTCGTGGATGCAATCCGTCTGCGTACTCTGGCCGTGAATAAGCCGCAGGAAGTTGCCCTGGTCAAGATCGCGGATATGACCGGCGCACGGGGGAGTTTCAACAGCTCTTACCCAGCCGTTACAAATCCGCTCTGGGAGCGCATCCGGGATACTCAGCGGGCGTTTTCGGGCATG
>QHOP01000176.1 GCA_003219345.1 Verrucomicrobiota bacterium | reverse complement strand
GGTGGATGAGGCCGGACAGATCGGCGGCGAGCAAATGCTCCAACTGCTTCAGTGCGTCAAAGAGAATGACGGGCGGGTTGTCCTCTCCGGCGACACGCGTCAACACGGAGCGGTCGCGGCCACCGACGCGCTCCGGGCCATTGAAAAGTATTCGGGCCTGCAGCCTGCCGAACTGACCAATATCCGCCGTCAAAATCCTGAGACTGCGAAGACTCAAGCCGAACGTCAATGGCTCGAACAATACAAGCTCGCCGTGAATGAAGCGCGGTCGGGGAAACTGGCTCAATCATTCGACCGCCTGGACAAACAGAACGCGATCGTCCTCTGCACGCCGGCTGACCAGCAACAAAAGCTCACGGAGCATTTCCTGGAACTGGCCAAGGCCAGACGTTCGACCGTGGTCATTTCGCAAAGCTGGTCGGAGATCCACAAGGTCAATGAACAGGTGCGGGACGGATTGAAGGCCAAAGGGCTGTTTGGACAGAGTGAGACGGTCGTGATGGCCCTGGAACGGCTCGACCTGACCGACGCTCAAAAACGCGACCGCCGATTTTACAATTCGGATTCAGTGCTGGTGTTCAATCGGGACACGACCGGGTTCAAGACCGGTGATGCCGGGCGGCTAATGGGCATCACGGAAAAGCATCTCCTGGTTCAGGCGAACAATTGCATTCGCCCGGTCTCATTCAAACACCTGGACAAGATCACCGTCTGCCAGCCCAAAGAACTGGCGTTGTCCAGCGGGGACCGGCTCCAACTCAAGGCGAACGGAGATGGCACCGACGGGCGGAAGTTGGCTAATGGCGAACTGGTCACGGTGAAGAAAGTTCATTCGGACGGGCGCATTGCGTTGGAGGATGGGCGGATGCTGGACAAGGACTACCGGCAATTCGTGCGCGGCTACGCCGTCACTTCCTACGCTGCCCAGGGAAAGACCATGGATGATGTCCTGTTCTCCGATTCCGCCGTCAAAGCGGCGACCAACGAAAAGCAGTGGTACGTGACCATCTCGCGTGGACGCAAAGGCATCAAGATTTTCACGGCCGACAAAATCCAGCTTCGCCAGAACGTTGCTCGCTCCGGTGACCGGACATTGGCTTTGGACATTGCCAGACCTGAAGAGAGTTTCGCTCACCGGCTGGCGAAAATCTGGAACCGCGGCCTTGCTTACGTCCTCGATGTTCGGCGCTCGCAACGCGAGTCTGCGCAGCGACAGGCCCAAGACATTGGAGAGTCTGAGTCCGTTAAGCCATCCGAAATCGTCTCGCAGTCGCAAACAATTCGTCAGACCCGGACCATCGTCCACAAGCAACATCAAACCCAACGTTATGGCCGAGGAGGCATTGGAGTATGAACACCGAATCTACCTGCTACAAAATCAGTCGCGGGATCAATGGCAATCCGATGCCGCAGGACAATCTGCGGCTCGAAACTAGTTCCACTTGTTTTTGCCTGCTCTCGTATCACCACATGGATTTCGCCAAATTCGAGTCAGCCAGGGAACGCGACACGCTGACGATTTCGTTTCTGAACCATCAGGTGCGCATTGGCGGTCGAAAGCTGCGCGAACTGGCCGTTGGCATCCAGGGCCGCGCCGTCGAGTTCATCAAACTGGTACCGGGACGTTACTCTGCTGCGGCGGGAAACGAAGCCGGCTTAGTCGAATCAATCGAAGTCGAAGCCAGCGGCGAGAGGAATTAAATCAGCGGATCAGCTTGCCTTTAGAACGCACTCGCGCGTCAAGCACCTCCGCATTGGAACACTCGGCTGGGCGCTCCTTGTCATTCCGTCGAGCGCCTCGTTCGACCAACAAATCTTCATCTGCGGAATAATCGCACAATGAACCGCGTGAAAGCGAACAGCAACAGAAGACTTCCCAATAACACGCAAGTGTAAGACGACCAGTTCACCCTCCACATTAGTGCATTCGGCATGAAGAACGAACGGTCCTGACTCACGTCCGAGGCGACGCCCATCGCTCCGAGGACAAACAGCGGAATCGCAATCGCCAAAAGCGTGGTGGTTCGTGAAGAGCGCATGATGGTCAACGTTGAGGTAAGCGACCGGAGCCAGCCGCCGCTGACGTTCGATTTGTCTCTGAACGAATCGGTTGGCTCCGGTCCTTTGTACTCTGACCGAGGTGCGAGTGCATCAAGCGGTTACGCATCTGGACTCTCGGAAATGCCAGCAGTTGTGCCAGCAGATAAGGTATCCGGCAGGATTCTGCTTAATCGACCTTAATCCGCCCACAATCTGCTAACCGATTCCGAACCTGCCGCGTTAGCCTCATAACCGAAAGAACAGTTATGAAGCAGAGATTCCGATTATATCGCCGCTCGTGCAGCGGTCGTTTCTACCTCCACGACAGTGTCACGGGCAAGCAGGAAAGTCTTGGCACCACCGACCGCATCGAAGCAGTGCGCCTGTTACACTCCAAGAACGAGGCCGACCGTCAACCCGCGATCAATCTGCAAATTGCCCGGGCGTATCTGGCCGCCGGCGATCCCGACATCATGACGCGCACCTGGCGAGTTGCCATGGACGAGATGGTCAAAGCCAAGCAGGGGATGAAGGGGAGCACACGCGAACGGTATGTACGTTCGTTCAAGGAACACGCGCTCGATTCGCTCCGGTCCCTGCCGATCTTGCAGACGCGGCCTGAACACTTCCTGCAGGCGCTGCAGGCGGGCACGATCTCGACCAACGACATCCTGCGCCGGCTCCACAACTTCGCCTTGTCCATGACGTGGCTGCCCTGGCCGGTCTTGACCAGGAAACAGTGGCCCGCTTTGCACTACGGTGAGAAGCGCGGTATCACTTGGGAGGAACATCAGGCGATTGTCGCTGCGGAGTACAACCCGGAACGCAAGGTGTTCTTTGAACTGGCTTGGCACGTGGGTGCGTCGCAGATCGACCTAGTTTCGCTCAAGGCCGAGGATGTGGACTGGCATAATCAACTCCTCTCCTACAAACGGCGCAAGACCGGCACGCCGGCCATTCTTCGCTTTGACGAGGAGGTCGCGGCCATTCTGAAGCGACTGCCCGAAAGCGGCCCGTTGTTCCCGAACTGGTCGAAGTTTACTTCGTCGAACCGGGCGGCGCACTTCTGGCATATCTGCCAGCGACTCGGGTTTACGGGCATCAGTCTGCATTCGTATCGTTATGCGTGGGCGGAGCGAGCCAAGACCGTAGGTTATCCCGAACGCTACGCGCAAGAGGCGCTGGGTCACAAGAGCAAGGCGGTGCACCGGGCTTACGCGAAGAAGGCTCGCGTGGAATTGCCGTCCTTGGAGAGCTACGAGAAGAAGATTGTGCCCATGCCAAGGGTGAGCGCCGCGTCGGCGCCGGGGAATGGCAGCAGCGCGGCGCCTTCGGTGTCACAGGTCGCACAACAAGCCGGCCATGAAGCACGGAGGACAACATGAATTCGCATCCAGTTCTCTTGCTCAAGCCGGCGTTTCATTTCCTCGACAGGATGATTCACGAGCATGGAAATACATTTTTCATGCTGTTCGTTTACGTCGCCGTTCCGCTCATCGCCTGGATATTGGGGCGACGTTCAGGGCGAAAGAAGACCAAGGCCCGCCACACCTTTATTCTGGTGATAAGGCCACCGGCGCAGCCACCGGCATTACCGCCTGTCATCCGGTGGCAATTCGAGCCACCGTCGGACGACGACAGCGGTCCGTTTGGTGGATTGTGATGGACACAACTGGCCTGCGCCCGGCCAATCCGGGCGCAGGCAAATCATGGAAGGCTTGGCAATGAGATTAAGAGGCAGTAGATTAGCAGCGATGAATGAGCCGGTTGACATTCGGTTGATTGAAGGCCGCCAACGCGCCGAGGACATGCGGCGATTGCAGGCAGGCGAAGTCACGCTGGAGGCATTGCAAAGGGAAAACTCAAACTCATTCATCTGGTCTGCTGCCGATATTCTCTACGTGGACTTAAGCCCAAAAGGCACAGAAGAATCATGGGCGCGGATCATCGAAAACCTCCAACGGAACTCCGAGAGTATTTAGCCCTCCTGCGGCAACGCGACGGCGCGGGCCGGCCGTTCATTAACGTGTCTCTCTGAATCTGCTGTCTCTCTGAATCTGCTTGACAAGATTTCGCTTGCTCATAAAAGTTTGTTTGTTCTTTGAAATCTGCGAGCACGAGCAAAGTGTTCGCTTTGAATGCGGTCAAATGTCAGGGAATCCGGTGTAAATCCGGGACGGTTGCGCCACTGTAACGGCTACGAATTCCCAATGCCACTGGTCGAAAGATCGGGAAGGCGGGAATGAGGTTTGAGGCCGAAGTCAGGATATCGGTTTGATTGCACTCGTCGGACTCTGAATATTTTCGGAGTCACTTCTCCGTCAATGAGAAGGATGAGGCCAGCCTGACGAATGTTTTTCGTCGGGATTCGTAGGATGCCTTCATTCCCCGTTTTGCCGGAGTCTGGAGGTTTTTTATTTTCAGACTTCGCGCTGGTCTCTCAACCAAAACCGTTCCGTGAGTTCTATTCTCGGAACAGCAATGAAAGATCAGCCCCATGAAGAGAATCCGTTCGCTGGCCCTGGCGGGCCTGTGGGTCCTGTCTGCCGCCCACGCAACCACCATCACCGAGGATTTCAGCAATAACCCGTCGGAAAACGGCTGGCATATTTTCGGCAACACCAATCTGTTTCAGTGGGATTCCGTGAATCAGAACCTGGCCGTCACTTGGGATTCATCGCAGGCGAACAGTTATTTTTACCATCCGCTCGGAACGATTCTTGCCCGCGACGATGATTTCAGCATCACATTTGATCTGCGACTCAATGACTTTATCGCGGGTATCGACCCACGCATGCCCAGCACGTTTCCGCTGTCAGTGGGATTTCTAGCTTCTTTCCTGATCCCGGCGGCGCGTGGATATACGGGCCATCGCTCACGGCGGTCATGATTGATTCGACCGGTTTCCATTATTCATCCGGCGGATTTGATCCGGATAATTTGACAACCAACGACATTTATCGGGTCAACCTCGATTATACCGCGAGCAATTCGAATCTGGTTATGACCCTGACGCGCAACAATGAAATGTTCGTTTCCAATCGCGTGGCGCAGTTGGGTGGCAGCTTCACGGATTTTCGTGTGGATGCCATTTCCATTAGCAGCTACAGCCAGGCGGGACAGGATACAAATAATCACGGTGGCGTCATCTATGCGGGGTCTATTCTTGCGCATGGGACCGTGGATAATTTTGCCGTCACCCTTCCGCCGCCGCCCGTGCAAGATCTTTCCGGCGCATTCAGCAACGGCCTTTGGCATGCGCAATTCACCAGCCGGAGCAACTGGCTTTATACGCTCGAACGCACGACGAATTTTGTTTCGTGGCGCGCCGTCGCCGCTTCAATGAGCGGCAACGCAACAAATCTACTCTTGCAGGACACGAACGCGCCGGAGGACAAAGGCTTTTATCGCGTGCATGCGGAACGCCCCTAATATGGTCAAAGAGAAAATCGTATTTTGTTGGAGCGGGGGCAAGGATTCCGCGCTCGCACTGTACCGGATCTTGCAGTGCGGACGCTACGAAGTGGCCGCGTTGCTGACAACGTGCAACGAACATTTCCAGCGCGTCTCCATGCACGGCGTGCGGCTGGAATTGCTAGAACAACAAGCAGAATCCATCGGCCTGCCATTGGAGAAAATCTTTGTCAGCCAGCGCAGTTCCAACGAGGAGTATCAGCAAAAAATGTCCGCGTGCCTGCTCGCGCATAAGGCGCGCGGCGTGACGGCGTGTGCGTTCGGCGACATTTTTCTCGAAGACCTCAAACGCTGGCGCGAGGAAAATCTGGCAAAAGTCGGAATGCGCGGAATTTTTCCGATCTGGAAAGTTGATTCGCGCGACCTCATCCGCGAATTCTTCGCGCTTGGCTTCGGCACGGCCATCTGCTGCGTGAATGATGCGTATCTCGGCGAAGACGCCGTGGGCCGCAACATTGACGCGGACTTCATCGCGTCGTTACCGCCGGAAGTTGACCCATGCGGCGAAAACGGCGAATTCCATTCGTTTGCCTTCGCCGGGCCGATTTTCAAGCAGCCTGTGAAATTCAAAGTCGGCAAAAAAGTCTATCGTCCGGTTGAAGTCACGCATTCGAGTGACTCCAATTCGTCTTATGTTTGTCCGTCTGCCCCGCACCGAACGAAGGGCTTTTGGTTTTGCGATTTGCTCCCCGAAAAACAACTGAAACAAGCTTAACCAACCATCAACAGAAAGGAAAAAATATGAACAAACCTCGATTCACCATGCTCGTGACCTTGATCCTTGCGGCAGCCGCCTCAAGATTGATTCCGCATCCACCCAACTTCACGCCCATCGCCGCCATAGCGCTTTTTGGCGGCGCGCAATTCTCGAGCAAACGCGCCGCGTTTCTCGTGCCGCTGGCCGGGCTGTTTTTGAGCGACCTCGTGTTCGGATTTTACGGCATCACGCCGGTTGTTTATGGAAGCTTTGCGCTGACAGTGTGCCTCGGTTTCTGGGTGCGCCACCGCTCTGTGCAACGCATAGCGTTCGCCGCCCTCGCGAGCGCAATTTTATTCTTCGTGCTGACGAATTTCGGTGTTTGGGCAATTGACAATTTGTATCCGAAGACGATGGCCGGATTGGTTGATTGTTATGTAGCCGCCATTCCCTTCCTCCGAAATATGTTGCTGGGCAATTTGCTTTATTCGGCGCTTCTTTTTGGGGGATTCGCGTTGGCGGAAAATCGTTTTATTCGGCTGCGCGAGCCCGCAGGTGTTGGCGTCTGATGCGCATAGAGCAACCCACTCCCATGCAAAGCGCGGCGATGCTCTGGACCGGAGGCAAGGATTGTTCGCTGGCACTTTATGAAGCCGGGCGGGACGGTTATGACGTTCGTTGCCTCGTTACGTTCGCGCCATCGAATCCGAATTTTTTGGCGCATCCGCCGGCCTTCATCAAAATGCAGGCTCAAGCATTGGCTCTGCCCCATCATATTTTGCCCATCAGCGAACCATTCGAGAAAAGTTACGAAGCCGCGTTGTGCAAGCTGCGGGAGGAAATGGGCATCAACACCGTTATCACTGGCGACATCGCGGAGGTGGGCGGAAGCCCGAATTGGATTCGTGAGCGCAGTCGTCCGGTCGGAATGAATGTGCATACGCCGTTGTGGGGTCGCGAGCGGCTCGCCTTGCTCCAACAGCAACTGGCCAGCGGATTCAAGGCGATCTTCTCGTGCGTCAATACCCGTTGGCTTGCGGCGGGCTGGGTTGGCCGCGAGTTGGATGGCGCCGCCATTGCCGATCTGCGCGGCATTCGCGACCGGACTGGCCTCGATCTCTGTGGCGAGGAAGGCGAGTATCACACGCTCGTGACGGACGGACCGTCGTTCGCGCACGCAATTCACATCTGCTCCCATTCAAAGCGCACCAGGGATTTGCTGGCCTACATGGAAATTCACGAGTTGGAACTCGCTGCCCAATGAGCATCCGATCTCCATGTATTGATGTCTGCCAAATGTCGGAGGATAAAACTGTCTGCGTCGGCTGCTATCGTTCGTTGTCTGAAATCGCAGACTGGAGCCGCTTGACCGACGCAGAAAAGATTCGTGTCATCGCCGCTGCGCAGAAAAGGCGGGCAACGTTGGAATGCCAGGGATACTCTGAACTAATCCCATGAACACCCTGCGCATTGTTTCCTTTCTGCCCGCCGCGACGGAGATGGTGTATGCGCTGGGTCTCGGCGACCAGCTCGTGGGCGTCTCGCACGAATGTGATTTTCCGGCGGCGGCAAAAACGAAACCCGTCCTCGTCCGGCCCGCGCTCGCATTGGAAAAGATGACCCTTCGGGAAATTGATGTCGCAGTTGCTGAACGCATCCGCAGTGGCGGCAGCCTTTATCAAGTGGACGAAAATCTTTTGTGTGAACTGAAACCGGATTTGATCCTCACGCAAAACTTGTGCCAGGTCTGCGCCACGTCGGGCAATGATTTGACGGTCGCGCTGAAATTACTCCAGCCCAAGCCAGAGATTTTATGGATGACGCCGCACTCGCTGGCGGAAATCTTTGAAAACATCTGCGAGTTAGGCCAGGCCACCGGACGTTCAGACGCGGCCGAAACATTCATCGCCGAACGCCGCGAACGATTGGAAACCGTCGCCGAGCAGGCCAAAAACATTTCCCATCGTCCCCGCGTGTTCTGCATGGAATGGGCTGATCCAGTTTATTGCGCCGGACATTGGGTGCCGGAAATGGTTCAACTCGCCGGCGGCATTGACGAGTTGGCGCGCAAGGGAACGGATTCCGTCCGTATCCAATGGACGGACGTTTTGAAATGGCCGCCTGAAATCCTGATTTTCTCGCCGTGCGGGTTCAATCTTGAGAAAGCGCTCGAACAAGTTTCGCATCTGGAAGCGCAGTTGGGCTGGGGGGAACTTCCGGCGGTTCGCAGCGGACGGGTTTATGCCGTGGACGCAAATTCTTATTTCGCGCGACCCGGCCCGCGCGTCGTTGAGGGAACGGAACTTTTGGCTCATTTGATCCACCCGGAATTATTTGACTGGAATGGCCCGGACGATGCCTTTTGCTCGATTCCAACATCAAATTCCAGCGCATCCAAAATGCGAATCAAAACTTGTTCCGAATGCGGCCAAGCGTTCGAATGCAAAATGGGCGGCTGTTGGTGTGATGATTTTCCGCCGCTTCCGCCATCCGCCGCACCCGGCGCCGATTGCCTATGTCCTGGGTGTTTGGCGAAAGCAGTTGAACACGTCCGCGCCGAAAAACCGTGAAGCGACACGCCTTCACACTGATGGAACTGCTTGTCGTCATTGCCGTCATCGCGATTTTGGCGGCGATGCTGTTGCCGGCACTGGCTAAAGCCAAAGCGTCCGCCTGGCGCGCTCAATGCACGAGCAACCTGCGCCAACTTGGCATCGCCACGCAGTTATACTGGGGCGATAACGACGGGAATTGTTTCAATTATTTATATGCTCCGACCAACGGTGGACAGACATATTGGTTCGGCTGGATTGGACCGGGACCCGAAGGCGAACGACCGTTTGACTTGACGGTCGGAAAGTTATTTCCTTATCTCAATGGCAGTAATGTCCGGCTTTGCCCGGCACTCAACTCCACGGTGGCGCAATTCAAATCGAAAGCTACCAACGTGGTGTTCAGTTATGGTTACAATAATTACCTCGCCACCGGCCCCAGCCTGCCGCCGATAAATTGCAATCGAATCAAACAACCAACACAAATAGCTTTGTTTGCGGACGCCGCCCAAGTAAACGACTTTCAAGCACCCGCTTCCCACAATAATCCGATGCTTGAAGAATGGTATTATGTGGATAACACGGTTAATTATCCCAACGGCCATTTTCGTCATGCCAAAAAAGCCAACGTGACTTTCTGCGACGGCCATGTGGCAGTGGAATCAATGTTGTCTGGTTCGCTCGATCAAAGATTGCCCAATCAGTTCGTTGGCAGATTCCGCCCGGAAATACTGACGCTGCCATGAAGCGGGCGGTTGCGCCTTCGGCACCGTGTCCCAAACGGTCTATCAGTTTTGAGTGCTTGATTTACATCCGGGACAACCACAAACCTTGGCGCGCTCCGCCCACGCGTACGATACGAATGGAGGCTGCCGCCTTTGATGCCGAGTCCTACCTACCGACGCCGAGAGAATTCGAGACGCGCTGCGTTTGCGCGGCGTGTTTCATTGCCCGCTCCCGCAAGAATCCCTGTATTCGACGCACAGCCACGATGCGCGAGTCCTTTTCTCGCGGCACTACATCCAGTGCCAGCGGACGATTCCCGGAGCGCGTGATGTTCTCGCGCAATTGCTCTTTATCCATTGTGAAAATCTGAATCCCTTTCTTGCCGCGTGAAATCGTCACGTACCATTGCTGATTGTTTGTCGCACCCTTCGCCGCCGAATCGCAGAACAAGACGTGATTGACCGACTTGCCTTGAGACGCGTAGGAGGTGACCGCGTAGCCGCGAACGAACTGGCGGAAATTCTTATCCAATGTCCTGCCATCGGCCAGGGCGATGCGGCCATCGGGCGCAAGCGATTTCACGGTGACCAGTTCTCCATTGGCCAGCTTTTTGTTCTCCATGCTTCGCCCGTTGGCTTTAAGTTGCAGCCTGTCACCCGCAGCCAGCGCCATTTCCCTTTGTTGGCAGACCGTTACTTTGTTCAAGTACTTGAAAGCAATCGGCACAACACGGTTTTCATTCTCAACCACCAAATGCGTGTCGGTGAGCGAATGCAGCCGCGCCGAGTCACCGGCCTTGAAGCCCCGCGCGTCGCGGTTGAAGACCAATACCGTGTTTTCATCGTACGAGCGTGTGTCCCGTTTCTGCGCGTCCGTCATGTCTACCGGCTGAAACGCCGCGACGACCGTTTCCTTGTCATCCACCAGCGTTTCACGTTTGAGCGCCTCGCGAACTGCCTCGTTGACTTTGTGAATCTCATTCCAGCTTTGGGAGACGATGACCGTTGGTTCATGTTCCTTCGCCAGTTGCAGATAACGCTCGGTGAGCTTTTCGTGCTGCTCGGCAACGCTGCAT
>QHOP01000175.1 GCA_003219345.1 Verrucomicrobiota bacterium | reverse complement strand
CAGCATCGCGGCATTCTCAAACAGCCAGAGCGACAATGCCCTGGCTGCGCTCCCGGATTTCACGCTGCCTTTCCGACTGAAGGCATGCCTCGGCCGCTTTCTCGGCGAACAACTCCGGCAGAACGAGCAGGGGATAAGGCGTCGCCCAGGCCAGTGAAGCCGCTTCCTCCGCCGCGCGCCGCAAATACGACAAGCTGACTTCGTCGGACGTGGTTCTCGCCTTTTCGTCAAACAACCGCTGTTTCAACTCCTCCAGAACCGCGATGCGGCTGGAGCGATGGCCGCCGGTTGGGACCTGGCTTGACTTGAACCGGGTTCCGGGTCCGAACTCGGCGGCGACATTGACAGATTTCAGATTCTTCATACGCCATGTTCGACCGCCATAAGTGAATACTTACTCACGATTTTTCGAAAAAAATTTTATTTATTGCCCACACCGAAAAAGACTGACAAAGCCTGGGGGTTGTAATGCCGGGCAATCGAGCTGTCCGTCAGCCCCAGACCACGCAGCGCAAACCAGATAACTTGATGCACCAGTTCTTCGCGGTTCACCTTGTAATCGATCACCGGCTTCTTTGGCAGATGATTGATCGCAATCATGGCGGCGAGGTGATGCGCGAAACGCACGCGGTTTTCCCGGCTGATTGGGCATTCGATGGTGTCACCAGCCGCCTCAGCCGCAGCCAGACAGGCTTGGACCTTGTTGAAGCAGCACGAGAACCGGCTCTCATACAACACACGGGTGAACTCACCGTCCTCGAGGCAACTGTTCAAAATCATCCGATGCTTGGTCTCCCACGAAATCGTGTCGCCGGGCTTGCCCATCACGATCGTGCGAAGGAGATAATAAACGATATGCACAAGTGTGGACGTGGATGGGTCAAGGTTGGCCAGCTTCTCCAAACCGCTGTCTTTGTCCTTACAGCCGGTATTTTGTATCTCCGCATAGAGCGATTCCTTGCTTGGAAAATGTTTATAGATAAGCGCTTCGGAAACGCCCGCGGCGTCGGCCAGTTCACGGGTCGTGGTGTTGGCGAACCCTTTCCGTGCGAACAGCGGCAAGGCTGCCGTCACAATGGCCTCGCGCCGCTCTTCCGCACTCAATCTTTGGTCAACCATGCGAGTAAGTTAGTGATTACTCACCTGTTGTCAAACAGGATTTGCAACGCTGCCGCCACCGAAGGTAACGAGCCGGACATTCGCCAAGCGCCTTCCGCCAGGTGGGGCTAGAGCCGCCGGGCCAAATACTCCTTGAGTGCGACGGCGTTGTTGTGTTCCGTATCGTGCGCGGCAAAAAGCAAGGTCACCTTGCCGCGCCGTGCGGCCTCTAAAATCGGCTGGACTGCTCCCAACTTTTCATCCAGTTCGGCAAAGTAGCGGTTCTGAAACTCGTCCCATTTCTCCGGGTCGTGGTTGAACCACTTGCGCAACTTGTCACTGGGGGCGGCATCCTTCACCCACCCTTCCAACTCCAACGATGCCTTCTTTACGCCGCGCGGCCAGAGACGGTCCACCAGGAAGCGCGCACCGTCGCTGGTTGCCGGCGGTTCGTAAACTCGCTTGACTTGAATCATGCGAAAAATTTAAGTCCACGCTCGACATTGGCAAATCTGCAATTGCACAACGAAGCCGCGATGAAGCTCCTGGAGGACGAATCGCTTGAGGTCGCTGACGCTTGTTTTTTCCGGCTTCGCGGCATGGAATAACCGATTTCGATAAGCGGCGAAATGGAATTCCCTCTCTTCTACCAGAAGAAAATCGTCCTGACACTGCTGGTCGCGAGTTGCGGTGCCTTCCCCGGTTTCCGTGCCAACGGCGAGCGCATTAATCAGGAAGGCCGCATCCTCGGCCCGGCGCCGGCGGTAACAAACTCCATTCTGTTCAACACGCCGGAAGCAGACGCGATTGTCTCGGCCATGCAAATATTTCCGCCAGACAATCCGTGGAACGAGGACATTTCACGCCGGCCGGCGCTGACCAATTCCGACGCGATGATTCAGCAGATCATGTCCGACCTGCCCTCGACGCGGCGAGCGCTCCGCGCGTTCTACGAAATGAATTTTGTGCTGGTGCCGGACGATCAACCGCTCGTGCCCGTCAACTTTTTCAACTACCCGGACGAATCCGATCCGAGTCCATATCCGATTCCTTTGAATTTGCCGATAGAAACGTGGCCGCACGAAACAGGCCTGCTGACACTTCAACAATGGCAACAGGACATCAATAACGACGGCGGCGACCGTCACGCCGTCATCGTGCAACCCGGCAACGGATCCATTTGGGAAACGTGGGAGACCAAAATCGTCGGTACAAATTGGGAGGCGTCGAACGGCGCGAAGTTTGATTTAAACAGCGACGGGCTGCGGCCCGCGGCATGGACTTCCGGCGATGCCGCGGGTTTGCCGATGTTTCCCGCGCTCGTGCGCTACGATGAGTGCGAGCGCGGCAGGGTGGAGCACGCGCTGCGGCTGGTGGTGAAACACACGCGCGCCGAATTCATTTACCCGGCGCGGCATTACGCGTCCGTCCCTTACGCCACAAACGCAAATGTTCCGGCGATGGGCCAGCGGCTGCGGTTGAAGTCGAGCTTCGTCATTCCCGACAACTGGACGGTGCAGGAAAAGGCGGTGTTGCGGGCGTTCAAAAAATATGGGGCGCTCGTTGCCGACAACGGAAATTTCTTCTCCGTTTCTGTCACGCCGGACGGTCGCTGGCCAGGCGGCGCGTTCGACCATCTCTCGACGATTTCCATCACGAACTTTGAAGTGATTCAAACGACCGGCCCGACGGAAGGACCGCGCTCACCAGGCGCGCCAGTCGCCAAGGCCGGCCCGGACCGGACGTTGCCCTTCGGAACCACCGCGAATCTGCAGGGTTATGTTGACTTCGCAAACCCAAGGCCGCTCATTCATTGGAAGCTCTATTCGGGACCGGGAACAGTGTCATTGGCTGACTCGACGAAAACCAACACCACCGCTGGCTTCAGCGCGCCGGGCCTTTACACGTTGCTCTTGAGCGCGGACGACGGAGTTCATGCGGTCGCCTATGACGCCGTTGTGGTCAGCATCATTCCCTCCGTTATCCTGCGAATCGCCCACAGCGGGCAAAACGTTCAGATCGATTGGAGCGGCGGCAATCCCCCTTTCACACTGGAATCGACCGATGCTTTGCCAACGGCCCAATGGAGCACCGTGCTGACAACGAATTCTTCCGGCGTTCTCCTGCCGATCGCGGGCAGCGCCGTCTTCTATAGGGTCGTCGGACGGTAGCCCTCCTGCGGGCCGTTCGGGGTTGTTCTCCGCAGCGTAGTGGTCAGGCGGTTCAAGGTCTGCGAAAGCCCTAGGGCAACCCCTTGTCGTTGAGCATCTGAGGCGGCGGCGGGAAAAAACGGGTGTAATACCGCGCTGAACGATAATACGTCAATTGGGCAGTGCGCCACACATTCAATTGCGAACTCAGCAACTCAGCAATTTCGGATTGTGATTCCACCAAATTATTTTCCTCTGTGACGTCCCGCGCAAGATCGTAGAGATAGCGGTCGCCTTTTCCATTGTCTTCGAAATATTTCCAGTGGCCGGCGGCCAGGAGGCCGTCAGCATTGACCAGGCCGTCAACGTGGAAATAGATGCAGCGGCGCTCCAGTGGCGGGCGGTTTGGCGAAAGCACATCGATACCCTGGAAGTTCGGATGCGGTCGCAACCCCAACCGCGCCAGGACCGTCGGCACCGCGTCAATCAGAGACGTTGGATAATCTTCCGTTCGGGGTTCGAAGTAATTCTTCCCGCACATGATCAGGCAAGTGCGCGCCGACGGGTCATAGGGCAGATTGGCATGAGAAGGCAGATCATTTTCGTAGAACGATTCGCCATGATCGCCGAAAACCACAAAGATGGTGTCGTCGGCGCCGGATTGGTGAAGAAAATCAATCATTTGCCCGATCAGGATATCGATCCCATGAATGGCGTTCAAATAGGTGTTCCGAACCTGTTCTTTAATCGCTCGGGGGTATTCGTTGAAAGTGCAGCCGGCGGGAACGCCCGCTGGCTGAAACCAATTGGCGTCCGTGATTGAAGATCTATAAGGAAAATGCGAATCGCTCAGACTGACGGTGATAAAAAACGGCCGTTTCTCCTTGATCCTGCTGTCCATCCACGTGATCGCACTCTCCGCCGTGAGGCGATCGGGAACCAGGACGACGGTGACACGGTCGCCCTGGACCAGCTCCGGGTGGTCCCGGACTTCCTGTCGTTTCCGGGAGGTCGCATCGATCATGAGATCAAGCGCCGGCGTGGTGAGAAAGTTGTCCATGCCGCACCAGGATTCGATATCCGAGGCGATATACGCCGTGGCATACCCGTAAGGTTTGAGCACGTCATAAATCAAGGTTTTTGGCCATGGGTCATCGGCCTTGTAAGCCACCAGCAAATCCTTGCGCAACGGATAAAGAGATGACGGTATGCTGGGGTTGGAAAGACTGGTATGAGTCGCGGCGGAATAAGCCTTCGTGAACCAGGTCCCTTTCCGTGCCAAACGGTTGAGATTGGGAACGACTTCAATTCCTTGCCTCACCTGACCGATCAAGTCACCCCGGAACGATTCAATCTGAAAAAAGACGATATTGGGCTTTTGCGCCATGGCGGTTGATGGCTGCGAAAACGCGACCGAACGTGGAGTCAATCCACTTTCCTCGAGCAACGTGTTCTCATATCGGGACTGCCGATAAAAATCATAGCAGCTCAAACTGAAATTCAGCAGCGGATCCAGCTTGAAAGAAAGATGGTTTACGATTCTAACCCTGAATGCCTTGGCTTCCGCCCTGTTTATCACCACCAGGGAGAGGGTAAAGCCTACGAAAAGCACAAGCCAACTATAGAAGAATTGCCGCCCAAACCGGGGGCTGCCCAGCAGGTCCAACTGCGTCGCGGTGCGGAACGTCTTGTAAAAAACCCCTAGCGTGCTGACCGGCAAAAAAATCAGCAATGCCACCAACATCCAACGTTGGGATCCCACCATGTGCTCAAGAAGACCATGTGACATGTTTACACAGGCGAAGCGCAGCAGCGAAAGGTTCAGATAACAACCCAAGGCATAACGCATCACCAGACTCACGACTACTATATTCCAAACGAGCGAAACGAGGACGGCCGCCAGAGTTTTGCCGGCCAGACCTGTGAGTGGGTTTGCTTTTCTTTCCAGCCAAGCTACCAGGCGCGAAAACCGTTCCGCGGCGACGAGCAGAGAAATCCAGAAAAATGCCAGAAAAGTGAACGAATAAAGTGCAGCCAGAAAAAAGCCGCCCCGGTTGACGCGCTGCCAATCCCACAAACTGCAGCCAAGCTCCCCTGCAAACAGAAAAAACAATGCCGCAAACCCCGCCAGCCTTTCCAGACCGGGTCCTTTGTCAATCAACTCACCGTCCTTCCGACGGCTCAGGCTTAGTATTCTTGATCCAAAACTGGCCACAAGCGACATGAGGTTTCGATCGCGTCAGATCACATGCCGTTAAAGCTTTCTCCTGCGTCCTGATCCGCACACGTGGCGGGCAACCGGGAGAAATCGGCAAGAACAAAGCTGCACCGGACGCAGCCAGCCAACGCAACGGGAAACCTGGTCTCACCCGCGCCGCAAAATCATGCGGTGAGATGGTCGCCAGTC
>QHOP01000635.1 GCA_003219345.1 Verrucomicrobiota bacterium | reverse complement strand
GCTCTCCAAAAGCGTTTCCGGGATGGCCGCGCAATTGACCTTGACCAGCGGACCGGAAGCGCGGGCACTCCAGACATGGATCACGTCGGCCAGCACTTCTTTGCCCACGCCGCTTTCGCCCGTGATCAGAACACGGCTTTCCGAAGGGGCGATGAGTGACACATCACGAAGCAACGCCTGCATCAACGGACTCCTGGAGACGATGTGAGCGGGCAACTGTTTGTCCTGGCTAAACTTTAGTGGAGTCGCCTGGGAGATGCCTGTCGCCTGCTGGACTGAAGCCAGCAATTCGTCCAGGTCGATCGGCTTGGCCAGATAATTGACCGCGCCATCGCGCATGGCGCCGACGGCTTCACGAATGTCCGCATACGCCGTCACCAGCAGGACCGGCAGCACCGTGTGTTCCTGGCGCGCCCGGCGGAGCGTTTCCAGACCGGAAATGCCGGGCATCCGCACGTCGGATATCATCATGCTGAATTCCGCGCCACGCAGGACCTCCAACGCCTGTTCGCCGGATGCAACCGGAGCGGTATCGAAGCCCTGACTTTTCAAGAACGAATCAAGCAGGCTGCGCTGGCCGGGATCGTCATCCACGATGAGAATGCGCGGTCCTTTTACATTCGTGTTGTCCGTGACGGATTGCATTTCTCAGCTTATGGACGCGAGCCTCAGGTGGGTGATTCGGAAAACCGCGCCCCGCGGCTCGTTCGATCGGCATTCAATCTCCCAACCGTGCGCCAGGACGATCTGTTGAACCACCGCCAGCCCCAGCCCGGTGCCTTTCTGGTGCGTGGTGAAATACGGTTTAAAGATTTCGGTCCGATGCTCCGACGGAACACCCGGGCCGTTGTCACGAATCTCCAGGAGGACCCCCTGCGAATTCTCTTTCCACGCCGCCACTTCGATGTCCCCGCCCCGCTCCACCGGCAACCCTTCCGGCACCCGCAGCCGAACGCACTTTTCCTCCAGATCGTAGCCCAGGGCTCGAACCACCTCGCCAACGACCAGACTCAGCGAGACCGACGAGCGACGGACTTCACGTGGCCGGGAGTAATTGATGAACTCATTGAGTTGAGAAGTGACCCGATCCGTCTCGTCGATGATATCACGGGAGCGACTCCGAACTTCCGGCGTTGCATCCCTCTGTTTCGAAATCATCTGAGCGAGGCCACGAATGATGTTCAGCGGATTGCGCGTTTCGTGGGCCAGCCCGGCCGCCGCCAGATTCATTTCTTTCAGGGGTGTGTTCAATTCGCTGGCGCGGACGAGCCGCACCTGAAGCTCGGACGACTTGAGGAGGTTGCGCCACGCCAGGCCCAACCCCACAACGGCGATGCTGGCGAAGCCGCCTATGATCAGGCGCAACCAAAGATCCTGCTGGCATGTCTGGGAGAATGCCTCGGTGGACATCACCAGAACCAGGCCGTGCAATCCCCGTCCCTCGATCAGCGATTTTCGTTCCTCCTCGCTTCTCCAGGGTGGTCGCCCGAACCTCGGTCGCTCCGGACGTCTTTCCGCCCGGTTCGTCGAGGTTGTTTCGCCCGAGTTGATATTGCCGGCAGGTGGCGGATTGGATGAGGCCTCTGAGTGAGGTGCGGCTCTGCCATCGTCGGGCGGCGGATCGCCCCGAGACGAGGGCGGTTCGGCTTCGCGCGGGCCTCGTGAAGATTCCCGTCGGGGCGGAGCCAGGACAATCGTCGTTGCGTGATTCGTCTCACCCGGAGGCGATCTCGCGTTGCGCGGATCGCGTCTGGATCGATGGGAGCCCCCACGGAGGCGACAACCTCATTCGTGGCATTGAGCAGAGCAGCTGAGATCAGTTCACCCGGTTTTACGAGCCGATTCAGTGCCGATTCAAGGCGATCCTGAAACAGAATTCCTCTGAACGATGCGGAACCGATCACACTGCTGGTAATATCCGCGATATACTTGGAGCGATCGGTCACCGCGGCTCGCGCGGACGCTTGCACACGATGATGCTCCACGACCTGCCACACAACGATCAGGCACCACACGGCGAACAGCAATCCGTACACGGGCTGTGTTCGACGGAT
>QHOP01000174.1 GCA_003219345.1 Verrucomicrobiota bacterium | reverse complement strand
GAAGCCTGCTCGAAGGCAGAAGGCAAGGGCGACCCGAGCGGATTTTCCTTCGCCAGGCTGCTTGAGAGCCGGTGCAAGTTGGGCCAGTCTGGAGAATAAGAGATTATGCTGTGCGACATTTGCAAACAGAACGTGGCCACGGTCCACCTGACGCAGATGGTAGAAGGCAAGACCAAGAAAGTGGACCTGTGCGAGGCGTGCTCGAAGGAAAAGGGAGTTGACGACCCGACCGGCTTTTCGCTGGCCGACCTGCTGCTGGGACTGGGCGCGGCGCAGGAAATGGCGCAGGCCGCCGCCGGGTCCGATCTTAAATGTCCCGCTTGCGGTTTCACCCAGGCCGACTTCAAAAAGACCGGGCGGCTTGGCTGTGCCGATTGTTACACGACATTTGCCGACGGCCTGGAAGGGCTGCTCAAGTCAATGCACAAAGGGACCAAACATGTCGGCAAAGTTCCGCAACCTTTGCAGCAGCACAAGGACTACATCGAAAAACTCAACCGACTGCAAAAGCAGTTGGAGAAGGCTGTCGGCGACGAGGATTTCGAGCAGGCCGCGCTTTTGCGCGACGAGATCAAACAAACGCGCGAAAAGTTCGATAACCTGACTACCGGTTGAGGCCATGAAGAACATCAAGGAATTCCTGGCGGCCCCGGCGCAGTCGTGCAAACGGGAAGGCCCGCACGACCGGATTGTAATGTCCAGCCGCGTCCGGCTGGCCCGGAACCTTAAAGACTTTCCTTTCCCCGGCTGGGCGAAAAAGGCTGATCGCGTCAAAGCGCTGGAGGCGATCCGGCTCGCAGTGGAAAGTTTGCCGCAGATGAGCGGCGCGTTTTCCGAATCGATGGACAATCTGAGCGCGATGGACAAGCAAATCCTGGTCGAGCGCCATTTAATCAGCCGCGAGCACGCGGCCAAAGGCGTCGGCAGCGGGTTGGTGCTGAACAAGGAAGAATCGCTTTGTGTGATGATCAACGAGGAAGATCATCTGCGCATGCAAGCCTTGCGCCCCGGCCTGCAACTGCGCTCGGCGTGGCTGGCGATAGACCAGGTGGACACGATTTTGGAGAAGCGACTCGACTACGCTTTTTCCAATGACCTCGGTTACCTGACCGCTTGTCCTACCAATATCGGCACCGGCATCCGGGTCAGCGCGATGCTGCACCTGCCCGCGCTGGTGTTGTCCGAGCAAATCAATCAGATCATTCAAGCCGTCAATAAACTCGGCCTGGCGGTGCGCGGGCTTTACGGCGAAGGCACCGAGGCGCTCGGCAATGTCTTTCAGGTCTCAAATCAGATGACCCTGGGCGAAGCCGAGACGGACATCGTCGAACGGCTGAACAAAGTGCTGACCCAGCTCATCGAGCACGAAGAAAACGCGCGAGGATCGCTGCTGGAAAAGAAACCCAAAATGGTCTTCAACCACATTGGCCGCGCCTACGGCATTTTGGCCAATGCGCACAGCATCTCTTCCAAGGAAACGATGAACCTGCTCTCGCTGATGCGCCTGGGGATCGATTTGGGAATGTTGCCCGGCGTTGAGCGGTCGCTGGTGGACGAATTGTTCATCCTGACGCAGCCGGCGCATCTGCAGCAGCAGCTCTCGGAAAAGCTTTCCGCTGAGGAGCGCGATTTGCTCCGCGCGGACATGCTGCGCGAGCGTTTGCGCAACGTCAGTCGTCCGGTCACGCCGCCGCGCTCGGAAGGGTCCAAGTCCGACAAGTCGTCTGCTTCCTAGACATTCCCGGACAATCTCGGTTTCGCATCCTTGTGAGGAGGCAACGCAGTTGTGCTGTCGGAGTGCCGCGGTTTCGAAATTTCTGAGTGCGTTTCCTCGAAAAAATGATTAAGTTTCCCAACCGTCGATGCGCTATCAAGAAACAGGCACGATTTTTGCGCCGACCTGTGCTGCGACCGTTCCAAACAGGACCGCGGCGGCAGCCGTGCGCAGCGGTCCTGAGAATGCTGGACAAATGGCGCCGCCCAAAGCATGTTGAGCCACGTGAAGTATGAGCGATGAAGCCATGAACAATTTCACGCCGCGAGCGCAGCAGGTACTGGCTCTGGCGCGCAAAGAAGCCGACCGTTTCAATCACAATTTCGTCGGCACCGAGCACCTGTTGCTCGGCTTGATCAAGCTTGGCCAGGGCGTCGCCGTCAACGTGCTGCAAAAAATGGGGCTCGACCTGGAAACCGTCCGGATGGAAGTCGAAAAGCAAGTCGGCACCGGCCCCGACCAGAAGATGATCGGCAACATCCCCTACACACCACGGGTGAAAAAAGTCCTCGCCCTGGCGGCGAAGGAAGCCAAGGCGCTGAATCACACTTACGTCGGCACCGAGCATATTCTGCTGGGCCTGTTGCGCGAAGGCGATGGCGTCGCCGCGCGCGTGCTCAAGAACCTGGATGTCGATATCGAGCAGACGCGCCAGGAGATTTTGAAGGAACTCGATCCCAATTTCCAGGCGTCCGAGGATGCGCCGGCGGGCGAGGGCGCGGAGAAGGCGCCGGCGGAGAAAAAGGGCGAAGTCAAGACGCCCGCGCTGAAAGCGTTTGGCCGCGACCTGACGGAGATCGCCCGCAAAGGCGAGATGGACCCGGTCATCGGGCGCAAGAACGAGATCGAGCGCGTGATTCAAATCCTTTCTCGCCGCACCAAGAACAACCCGGTTCTGCTGGGCGAAGCGGGTGTGGGCAAGACGGCGATTGTGGAAGGTTTGGCCCAGGAGATAGCCAAAGGCAATGTGCCCGAACTGTTGCGAGACAAGCGCGTCATCACGCTCGACCTGGCGTTGATGGTCGCTGGCACCAAGTATCGCGGCCAGTTCGAGGAACGCATCAAGGCCGTGATGGATGAAATCCGCCGCGCCAAGAACATCATTTTGTTCATCGACGAGTTGCACACGATCGTGGGCGCCGGCTCAGCCGAAGGCACCATGGACGCTTCCAACATCATCAAGCCGGCGTTGAGCCGAGGCGAGATGCAGTGTATTGGCGCCACGACGTTGACCGAGTATCGCAAATACATTGAGAAGGACGCGGCGCTCGAACGCCGGTTCCAGGCGGTCAAGGTTGAGGCGCCTTCGATTGATGAGGCCATCCTGATCTTGAAAGGACTTCGCCCGAAATACGAGGAACATCACAAGATTGATTTGACGGACAAAGCGCTGGAATCCGCGGTCAGGTTGTCCGACCGCTACATCACCGGTCGCTTCCTGCCGGACAAAGCCATTGACGTGATGGATGAGGCCGGTTCGCGCGCGCGCATCGGCGCGATGACCCGGCCGCCGGACGTGAAGCAACTGGAGGTGGAAATCGAAGAAATCAAGACGCGCAAGGAACGCGCGATTAAGGAACAGGACTTTGAAGGCGCTGCGGCGATGCGCGACAAGGAAAAGCAGGCGAAGGAAAAACTGGAATCGTTTTTGAGCGCCTGGAAGACAACCCGCGAAGAAAGGCGGGTGAAAGTGGACGAGGACGACATCATGCACGTCGTCGCCAAATGGACTGGCATCCCGCTCAAACGCATGGAGCAAGGCGAGGCGCAGAAGCTCCTCGCGATGGAAGAAGAGTTGTCACGCGTTGTGATCGGCCAACGCGAGGCGGTGACAGCCTTGTGCAAAGCGCTCCGCCGGTCACGGGCCGATTTGAAGGATCCGAAGCGGCCGATCGGCACGTTCGCGTTGCTCGGCCCGACCGGCGTCGGCAAGACACTGCTGGCCAAGTCCATGGCCGAACACATGTTCGGCGACGCGAAAGCGCTCGTCCAGCTCGACATGAGCGAGTACATGGAGAAGTTCACGGTGTCGCGGCTGGTGGGCTCGCCCCCGGGTTACGTGGGCTACGAAGAAGGCGGTCAATTGACCGAGCAGGTCCGCCGGAAGCCGTACTCGGTCATTTTGTTTGACGAGGTGGAAAAGGCCCATCCGGACGTGATGAACATGCTCCTGCAGATTTTGGAAGAGGGCAAACTGACTGACAGCGTTGGACGCGTTGTGGATTTCCGGAATACGATTGTGTTGCTCACCTCGAACGTGGGCGCGGAGACGATCCGCAAGCAGACGACCATCGGGTTTACCGCCGCCAGTGAAGAGTCGAGCTATGAGAAGATGAAGGAGAAAATTCTGGACGACGCCAAGAAAGCTTTCCGGCCTGAATTCCTGAATCGACTGGACGATGTCATCGTTTTCCGCGCGTTGAACAAGCCGGACCTGATCCAGATTCTGGACCTCGAAGTGAAGAAGGTCATGGAACGATTGAGAGGGAAGAACATTCAGCTTCAGCTCGACGAGAAGGCAAAGGATTTCCTGGTCGAGAAGGGTTACGACCCGATTTACGGCGCCCGGCCAATGCGCCGGGCGGTCGAGCGCTATTTGGAAGACCCGCTGGCCGAGGAAATCCTCAAAGGCCACCTGCACGAGAACGACCCGATCCAGGTCACTGTGGAAGGCGACAAGCTGGTTTTCAAGCAAACCGCCGCGGCCGAAGGCGCGCTTTCAAGCTGAGTTTTGCGTCCCGCACCACCACCCGCTCGCGCGCGGGGTGTTTGACTCGGTTCATGATTATCAGGAGGCGTAGGGCGAGCGTACCCGCGAGCCGCCAAGACGCTGGCAATTCAGCGCTCGCAACCTCAGTCGCTTCGCGCCACCTGATGAACCTGGGTCGCACTCGATAGAACTGGCCAAGCTGTTCGCCGGTTGTTAAAAATCCATCACGTGAACGGCTTGGCAACGCATCGCGTTTTGGGCTGGCTGGAAGGACTGGGGCGGATCACCCTGCTCGGGCTGGAAGTGGCGCGCTCGCTGTTTTCACAGCGAGTGGACTGGCGGGGCCTGACCTATCAGCTTTACTTCATCGGGGTGAAATCGCAGTCCGTCGTGTTGATCACCGGCGCGTTCACCGGCATGGTGCTGTGCGCCCAAACCTACTTCCAGTTTCACAAGGTGAAAATGGACACGGCGACTCTGGCGGTGGTGGGAGTGGCGATGGGCAGTGAATTGGGACCGGTGTTGACGGCGTTGATGGTGGCCGGCCGGGTGGGCGCCGCGATGGCGGCGGAACTGGGCACCATGCGCGTGACCGAGCAGATCGACGCGTTGCGGACTCTGGCCACACATCCGGTGGATTATCTGGTTGTGCCCCGCTTGTCGGCGACGGTATTGGCGCTGCCGTTGTTGACCGCGGAGTCCATCAGCGTAGGAATCCTGGCCGCCTATACCGTCGGGACGACGTTGTTGGGAATTGATCACGCCTACGCCTGGCACAACATGCTGAAATACACCCAGCCGCAGCACATCCTGATGGGCACCATCAAGGCGGTGGTTTTTGCGGCCGTGCTGGCGTTGATCAGTTGCTACAAAGGGATGAACTGTCGGGAAGGAGCAGAAGGCGTCGGGCGCGCCACCACAGAAGCG
>QHOP01000173.1 GCA_003219345.1 Verrucomicrobiota bacterium | reverse complement strand
CCTTCACCTTCATGAGTTTCTTTGGTGCCCGCGACGGACTTTGCCAATCCAGTGTGCGCAAAACAGGCGCCTGGCGGCAGCTGGTCACCGGGAGATTTTTCTTGAACTAAAGACAGCGACGATTAAGAAGAGAAGATGATTTTCACCAAACGCCTTCTTCAACTCAACCGTTCCCTTCCCAGCGTGCTCGCGCTGGCTGCGTTGGCCGCTGCCGCCTCTGCCGCCGATCCCAACAACCGGTTTGTCGGGCGATGGGCCTTGACCGTTCCCGGCGGCGGCGCGGGCTGGCTCGGCATCACGGCGGAGAAGGGCTACTACGACGGGAGCATCCTGTGGATCGCGGGCAGCGTCGAGCCGGTGGACAGCGTGTTCGTATTCAATGATGCACTTCATGTGACTCGCACGCGCGACGTGCAGCGTAAGGACTCCAACGGCAAAGTTGTCCGGACGCAACGGTTCACCGACCTTATCACCGCCACGGCGGACGGCGACGAATTGAAGTTGACCATCTTCCGGCCTCGCGCCAACGGCGACGGAATGGATCAAGAGGAATTCACCGGCAAACGCATTCCGCCGGTGCCGCCCGCGCCGGACCTGTCCAGGGTCAAATACGGCGAACCCGTCGCGCTGTTCAACGAAAAGAACCTGGACGGCTGGCGGCTCACGGATCCCAATCAGGTCAGCGGTTGGAGCGTAAAGGACGGGATTCTCATCAATGATCCGGTCCAGCACAAGGGCCAACCGCACATCTCGTATGGCAACCTCCGCACCGACCGTGAATTCCAAGATTTCGATCTGAAACTCGAAGTGCGTGTGCCCAAGGACGGCAACAGCGGGATTTACCTGCGTGGCATTTATGAAGTCCAGGTGGCTGACACCTACGGCAAGCGGCGCGACCCGCACAATATGGGAGCGATTTACAGCCGCATCGCTCCGAGCGAAAACGCGGAGAAACCCGCCGGCGAATGGCAGACGTTCGACATCACACTCTGCGAGCGGCACGCAACCGTGATCCTGAACGGGAAGAAAATCATTGATAACCAGCCGCTGCTCGGCTGCACCGGCGGCGCCCTTTCGTCAGATGAAATGCGACCGGGTCCGATCTATCTTCAGGGCGACCACGCCGGTGTTGAATACCGCAACGTCGTTCTGCGGCCCATTGTTGAGTAGGCCCTGCGCGTCATCGAGCGACTTGTGCGGAAGCGATGCTTGCTCCACGCATCGAAAGAGCGGACCGATCTTTCAACCACACACCAGCACCTGGTCGGCAGTGTCTTGATTGTTGTAGCGGCGGTTCGTGACCGCCGAAAACGGTGCTCATAGAGCGCCGAGCCAGAGTACGGCGGTTACAGAACGCCGCGACAGCCCCAGCGGGGCGAAATCTTTGTAGGTTGGCCGATCGAACGAATCAAAGCTCCGTCAGGAGCGCCATAGAGGCAGATGTCGCTCCGACGAGCTTGTGATTCTGTTTTGGTGGATGAACTACAAAGATGCCGCACCGATGGCGCTGAGTTTTCGTTGGAATTGTGCCGCGGGGCGCAGAGCGCCGCTACAATTTAGATTTTGAGATTAAGACACCGCCCTTTGCGCGGCAAGGTGTCGCTTCGCGAAGGACAAAAGTCTGCGCCATGCCGCTCCGCCAACTCAGGCCGCCTTTGGCACCGCTTTGCTTTGCAGCGCGTGGATCAAGCTCTCGAAAATCAATCTCCCATCCGCGCTCCCGAGAATCGCCTCGCAGGCGCGCTCAGGGTGCGGCATCAGGCCGGCGACGTTGCGGCGTTCATTGCATATCCCGGCAATGTTCCAGAGCGAACCGTTCGGGTTCGCTTGCTCAGTGACGTCGCCCTGAGCGTTGCAGTATTGCCAGAGGATTTGCTTGTTCGCCTTGAGTTTGTTCAGCGTTTCCTCGTCGGCGAAGTAACAGCCTTCACCGTGCGCGATGGGAATCTTCAGCAGTTTGCCCTCCGGAATCCGGTTCGTGAACGGCGAATCAGTCGTGAGTGTTTTCAGATAGACCTGTTCGCAGCGGAATTGCAGCGACCGATTGCGAATCAGCGCGCCGGACAGCAGGCCGGCTTCGCAGAGAACTTGAAAACCGTTGCAGATGCCGAGCACGAGTCCGCCGTTGACGGCGAATTGTTGCACCGCCTGCATCACCGGACTGAACCGCGCGATGGCGCCGCAACGGAGGTAATCGCCGTAGCTGAAGCCGCCCGGCACGATGACGGCGTCCGCGTCGCCGAGCGACGTTTCCTTGTGCCAGACATAACGCGCCGAGTGACCGAGCACGTCGCGCAGCGCGTGAATGGCGTCCTGGTCGCAGTTGGAAGCGGGGAATTGAAGGACGGCGAAGTTCATTTTCCATTACGATTTACGATTTACGCGGCGAATGGCGATGAACTCGTCAATCGTAAACCGTACATCGTAAATCCTGTCATTCAATTTCGAGTTTGTAATCTTCAATCACCGGATTGCTCAAGAATCTGTGGCAAGCTTCGTCTAGTCGTTTGCGCGCGGTTTCGTCGTCGGCGCCGTTCAGCTCGATTTCCAGATATTTGCCCACGTGAACGGCGCTGATGTCGGCGTAACCCATGTGCTCGAGCGCGTTCTGCACGGCTTTGCCTTGCGGATCAACGACGGCTTTCTTTGGAGTAATGATGATTTTGGCTTTCATGTCAGCGCGGGACAAACCCGCGAAACATCCTTGACGATGTTGGGGAAAGCGAGCGACTAACGCTAGTTTTTTTATGGAGAGATGCTGAGGCGCCGGGATGTCATGAGCTATGATAGCAATCAGAGGCGCCACCCGTGGGGTTGGTCCTCCTCCTCGCCCTCGAAATGCCTTGAAACTGACGAGGACGACGAGGAGGGCGAGCGAAATTCCCGCGATCAGCGTCACATTTTTTCAGCACTTACGTTGGACTTTAGAGCAGCCCTGGGCTGAAGCGGCGCGGCCGGACACCGCCACCGGCCGATTGTGGAGAACGCGGGGCTTGGAAGCCCCGCCAACCCTGGAAGGCTGCGCTACGTGGCACCTTCCAGGCCATTTTTGGTGAGCACAGGGAATCCGCCGGGCGGGACGCCCCGGCTCTACGGCAGGCGAGGACGCCTGCCGCTACTCGAACGAAGCGGCACGCGGGCTTGCCGGAAATCTGCTGTTGAAACGCCGACGCGCGCCGCTAACATCTGCCTGATGAAATTGTTTTACGCGTTTGCCGCTTGGATTGCGATGGGTACGGTCCTCGGCGCGGGCATTCTGATGGCTGTCAAGGGCAATCCGTGGCTGTTGATCGCCGGTTTGATTGGGTTTGTGATCGCCGTTGGAAAAATCGGCTGCCTGCCGCACTGATTCGATCCGGAAAAGCAGAATTTGGATTATGGCTGCAATCCGTCAGCCACGCAGTGGCGGATTAAGGTAGCCCACGGCGTCAGCCGTGGGAGAAAATGCGCCATCGCCAAAAGCCCCGCCTGGGGCATGGAATTCCGGCCGACGAGGATGCTCTTTCGCCGCTTTCGATTCCCGATACCCCAACCCACGGTTGAAGCCGAAGGGCCAAATAGACGCCATACAATTTTCGACGTTCCCCACACGACAACCGTTGAAGGCATGAATGCCGCGCTCCGGAGCGCGGGCTTTAGCCCGCTTCCCGCGATCAACATCAAAGTTTTCCAATCACTTGCGTCGAACTTCAGAGCGGCCATCAGGCTCCTGAACTTTGATCTTGTCGTCCCCCAAAATGCCGACAAGGTTTCGATGGATGCTTTTTCTGGAGTAACGATTGCATCGCACGGTGGGAACGACGCAAAGTTGAAGTTCCGCGTCCGTGTTGCTCTCAAAAGACAAAACTCGATAAACGCTATGAAGACCAAATTCACTATTCTACTGACAACCGTGGTGGCAGTCACAGTTTGTTTCGTAGCTCCTTCCACCGCTCAACAATTGATCTACCAGGAAGGTTTTAACACCGACGGCGAAGCGGCCAACCCGCAGCGCTACACTACGATTGGCCGCGATATTTACACCGTGGACCGCCTCAAGGCAGAAGTCGATCCGGCTACACAACAACTCGGCCCGGTTTATTGGGCGCACAAACTTTAATGTTCCGAACTCCTTCGTCGGCGTTCCCGGACCTACGCCCGCTCGGAGGGCAATGCTGGCCTGGGATTCAACGATCACGGCGGCTGCTGTCAGCCCGCAGATGCAATCTGTTCTTACCGCGACGTTCAACTGGCTGCTGAATAACAAAGCCAACGCAAAGGTCGTGGTCCTGCCCAATATGGCCGCGGCCCAGTATTTTGCCGATCTATTGACGGCCGCCGGTCACACCGTCTCGGACTTTGATCCGTCCGTGGCAGTGACGAACTTTGACCTTGCGGTCCATGCCCCGGGCGGAGATTCGTCGCAAGTAGCATCGGCCAAAGTGCCCGTATTGACCTTCTCTGCGGCAGACCACGACGACCTGTTGGTCAGTACGACTGCAGGCACCGCCACATTCGAGGCCGGACCGGTGACCATCGTTACCGGCAGCCATCCCGCTGCCGGAGGACAGAGTGGATCCTTTACCGGGGTGACCGGTTCGTTCACCTGGCAGCTCCTGGGCGACATCTTGCCAAACGGAGCAATCACCATCGCCAACTTCGCCCAGACGAATCTGCCCTCGGTCCAGAACCTGACGAACCTGGATGCGATGGTGGCCGGCACCAAGCAGAGCAACAAATTTACTAATGCGGTCCAGGCCTTTGATTTCTCGGATGGGACGCCCGGCGACTGGTCGATCGACAACCCCATTCCCGGCGGCATAACCGGGACTTGGGGATTGGTGGGCAAGGGAAAGATTGTCGTGAGCGCTCCCGGCACCTACAGTTTTGCGATTGGTGTGGACGACGGAGGCCGCCTGAGGATCGACAAGAACCAGAACGGAATTGGACCGGAGGATAACGTCATTGTGCAGGATGCGGTTGGTACGCACGCCCCATATTACGGTGATGTGACCTTCGCCAGCGCCGGCACTTATGACTTCGAAGTAGCGTCCTTCAGCGCCGGTGGTGGCGGCGACATTGAACTCTCCGTCTCGCTTCAGAGCGGCGGCAACGATCGCAGCGCAATCACCTCCGGAACCTGGGAACTGCTGGGACAGACCACGGGTGCTGTTTCGCTGCAAGGAACCATCGCCGCGATCTCCTACGAGCCCACGGGGCAGCGGTCCAGTGGATTTCACTCAATTGATTCATTTCACAGCGCCGAGCGGCAGCGACAAATTCTTCGACGACCGAAGCACCAAGCCCGGCAGTCCGACGCGTCTGGGCCTCAATTTCCGGGACGTCACCTATGACATTCCGGCTGGTGCAACTCAGTTGGTCATCCAGTTCCGCGCCTTGACAACCTGGTGGAATGAAATAGTTGCCGTTGACAACGTGCGCGTTACTGAAGGCGTTGCGGTGCAGCCGGGGCTGACAGCGATCTCCAGCACTGGCAACACCGTGACCGTTGGATGGCCGGCCGGAGCGGCCGGATTTGTTGTGGAGTCAACTCCGACGCTTGGTCCCACGGCGAACTGGACCGTCGTCGCCGGTTCCCCGAACCCGATCACCGGCGCCGGTTCCATTAATGCCAGTGCTGCCGGAGGCGGCAGCACGTCCGCCGGTCTTGCTTTTGGACGTCGCGACTTCCTCCTTGTCGGCGGCTGGCGGGGTTCCTGAGCGATTGCTGTCTCGCAGCATTTTGTCCGCCGGGCAAGAAGCCCGGCTCTACAGCAGGCAGGAGGTCCGCCGCTACATTGGCAGCGCCCAAAAGACGTGCGCGGTTCCGCGGCGCGCCCGAAAAATTCTTCTCGTGTCGTCCGTGACGATTGTGTTACGAAGAGCGACGCTATGTTTTCCCTGCAACAACTCTTTGGCAAAGGTGACAAGTTTTTCGACTTGCTGGAGGCGAGCGCCGACGAAGCGCGCAGCAGCGTGCAGGCTTTGGTGCGTATCATCAAGAGTTCAAGCGGCCCTCCGACGCTGGAGGACTTTGTGTTGTCGCGGCGGAAGGAGAAACGCATCGCCGAAGAGATCAGCGAGCAGTTGGTGAACACGTTTATCACGGGACTGGAGCGCGAAGACATCGAAGCGTTGTCCACTGCCCTGTACAAAATACCCAAGGCGACAGAAAAATTTGCCGAGCATTTCATCATGGGCTCGCAGCACTTGCACGGGGTGGATTTTACGCGCCAGGTGGGAATGCTGGAGCAGGCCACCGACACGGTGTTGGCCATGGTGAAGCAACTCCGCCGCATGCAGGAAATCGAAAAAATCAAGGAGCTCAACGAGCGGCTGCAGGTGATCGAAGGCGAAGCCGATAAGCTCATGCTCGAATTGTTGCGTGACCTTTTCAGCGGCAAACATGACACCTTGAAGGTCATCGCGCTCAAGGACCTCTACGAACTGCTGGAAAAAGTCATCGACCGCTGCCGTGACGCGGGCAACGTCATCAACCACATCGTTCTGAAGAATTCATAACCACGCTCCATTATGACGCTGATCCTGATCGTCATTCTGGTGGCGCTGGTGTTCGAGTTCATCAACGGGTTCCATGACACCGCCAACTCCATCGCGACGGTTGTGGGAACGAAGGTGTTGACTCCCCGTCAGGCGATTGTGCTGGCGGCGATCACCAACCTGTTCGGCGCCCTGATGGGCAGCGCCGTGGCAGCGACGGTGGGCAAAGGACTGGTCGATACTCACTACGTCACCGGCCTCACGATCGTTTGCGGCCTGTTGGGTGGGATAGTTTGGAACCTGCTGACGTGGTGGTTGGGTTTGCCCTCGAGCTCCAGCCATGCGCTGATCGGCGGCTTACTGGGGTCCACCCTGGCTGCGGCACGCACTGACTGGCATGTGATCATCTGGTCGTCGCCCGCGTCCGACAAGCCGTGGTATGCCTGGGGCGGTCTGTTGTACAAAGTGGTCATACCGATGTTCAGCTCTCCCGTGCTTGGGTTCGTGGTCGGGTTTTTGTTGATGGGGTTTCTCTACTTTGTTGTGAGTTCGTGGAAGCCTCGAACGGTCAATTCTGTTTTCGGCAAACTCCAACTCCTGAGCGCAAGCTACATGGGCTTCAGCCACGGGAGCAACGACGCGCAAAAGACGATGGGCATTATCGCGCTGGCCTTGTTCTCGGCAACGCAAGGGGACCAGTTAAGCGGCCTGCCGAATTGGTTGCAGTTCCTCCACACGCCGAAATTTGAAATCGCGATCTGGGTGAAGATAATGTGCGCGCTGACGATGGCGGCGGGGACGGCGGCGGGCGGCTGGCGCATCATCAGGACTCTGGGGCATAAGGTGGTCAAACTTCACCCGATCCATGGTTTCGCCGCGGAGACCACCGCGGCCACGGTGCTGGTGATTGCGGCGAAATTCGGCATGCCGGTTTCCACCACGCACGCCATCTCGACGTCCATCATGGGGGTAGGGGCCGCCAAAAGCTTCAAGGCCCTCAAATGGGACCTAGTGGAGAAAATCGTTTGGACGTGGTTCCTCACCCTTCCGGCAACCGGGGTGATCGCTTACCTCCTGGTGAGGCTGTGTTCGGCAGTTGGGCTCGAATGATGGTCTCAGGGAAGTAAGACCCGTGTTGCCTTGGGGTGTTCAAGCGCCTTTCGCGCGCTACACAACTTCTCTTACCCACGCTTGCACTCGTTTTTTGATTTCGTCGCGGATTTCCCGCGTCCGTTGAAGTTTCTGCTCTTCCGTCCCGGTCAACGATGACGGGTCGGTGAATCCCCAGTGCAAACGTTTGCCGGCGCCGGGAAACACCGGGCATCTTTCCGCGCTCGCCTCATCGCAAACCGTGACGATATAGTCGAACTGCTTTCCGCCCTCAAGGATGTCCGACACGCTCCTGGTCTGATTTCCAGAAATGTCAAAGCCGATTTCCTGCATCGCCTGAACCACTTGTGGGTTCAATTTGCCCGGTTCCAAACCGGCGCTTTCTCCGGCCAATCTCCCATTTCCAAAATGATTCAAAAATGCCTCCGCCATCTGGCTCCGGGCGCTGTTGTGCACACAGACAAACAAAACTTTGATTGGATTCATGCCAGTTAACCAGAGCAAAAGTCGCTGCGGAGCATCTTACTTCACGACCTTCGTATTCTCGAGTCTGCCGTAGCGCAGTGCGAGCGTCGGCAGCGCGAGCAGATTGAGGAGTGTCGAAGTCAGCAGGCCGCCAAGAATCACTATCGCCATCGGGCCTTCAATTTCGCGTCCCGCCGAGCCCGAACCGATGGCGAGCGGCAACAACCCGAGCGCCGTCACCAGCGCCGTCATCAGGATCGGCACCAGTCGCTCGGTCGCGCCGCGCAAGGCGG
Organism: Verrucomicrobiota bacterium; assembly: GCA_003219345.1. Taxonomy (GTDB): domain Bacteria; phylum Verrucomicrobiota; class Verrucomicrobiia; order Limisphaerales; family AV2; genus AV2. Next base: position 199 of record QHOP01000173.1, on the reverse strand, counting down.
CTTCGAGCCCCCATGTCATGCCTTCCTCGCGCACGAGGTGTTCGAAGTGCGAAATCATCATGATGGAATTGCGCATCGTGATACCGAACAACGTCACGAAACCCACCATCGTGCCGAGGGATAAGGTGGCTTTGCCTGCGCCCAGCCATCCGCTGAGGAAAATTGCCAGCACACCACCCACCAGCGCGAACGGCACATT
>QHOP01000172.1 GCA_003219345.1 Verrucomicrobiota bacterium | reverse complement strand
CGGCCTTCTCCAGCCTGGTGCGTTGGGCGGAGAAGCGTAGTTCGGCGAAGCGCAAGAAGATCAGGCCGAGGACGGGCGCGGAGTATTCCTGGGATTTGAGGCCGGAGTTGGCGCGGAACTGATCTGCGGCGTCCCATAGGCGTTTTTCGAGCGTGCCGTTGGTGGTGTCTTTTTCGGATAGGGCGATCCAGTGCATGAATGTCAAACTAACAGAACCAAGCCGGACGCGGAAAGCATCGCGTCGATTCTCTGCCGGGCTGTATCCTCGGAGGTCATCTACCGTGGCCGAGAATATACGTTCCGAACGAATCGACAAGCGTGATTGCCAAAGCAGGCGAGCGTGAGACTGGGTATGCGCGTGCTTTTTTCGGGGCCGGCCGAATTATCGCCCTGTGAGGAAGACCACAAAACATGGGCGAACAGCATGAATGAAGTTTGCCGCGTTTCCGATACGTTCGTGATTGGTGATGGCCATGAAAGAGTGATCGTTATTGTTTATGGCTTGCCTGTTCGCAATCTGCTCAATCAGGCCATCTTTGCAGCGGCTTCTTTGTTGGGCCGAGAATGCGCACGAAATCCGGCCGCCGGACACAATCCTGAAAGACCACCACCTTGGCCCCGGCGAACCTCTGCGCCCGCGCGGCCTCCGACGGAAATCGAATCGCCGCTGCTACCGAGCCGCTGTTTAGCGCCTTTCCCAAAAGCTGCGTTACCGTCGGGCGCCGGGCACCCACCCATGGAGCTCGCAAATCCCGAGGTTTTAATCCCAACGCCTTGACCGTTTCAGTCGAGCAGAGGTCAATGATCCGTTTCAAAACCGCTTCGGCGAAATAAGTCACGAACGGCTGGTGTCGCGACACATTGTGCCGTTCGTATTCGGCCACCGCAGTTCGTTCGTCTTCCGCGAAATACACACAGTGTATGCCCCGCGTATTGTAACGATATGCCTTGCCAGAAGTGAACAAAAAGTCCGGCACAGGCGATTCGACCAGCGGACCAAGCGGCACCCGCCGCACCAGCGTGGCCTGCAATTCGCGGACCGGCACATTCGCTAACGCCTTGGCCAGGGAATCCTCGTCGTGCATCACCCCGGAGTCCCCGTCAGGATGTCATCCACAAAGTCCGCCAGTGCTTGCCACTGGCCGTTTGCCATCAGTTCCAAGGGACTCTTCCCATCAATATCCGGGTGCGGCATCCGCAGCCACTTGCGAATTTCCGCGTCGCTTTCCATCGCCAATCGAAGTCTCGCCACTCGCTCGAAATAACCCAGCGCATTTTGCAGCGAGTCCGCGTCCGGTGTCTTGCTGACCGCCTGCTTCGACCGTCCCAGCCACCCGGCCAACTGGCTCAGGCTGATCCCAAAGAGCTTCGCCACGCGCTCCGCAGAAAGATTCCCGTTGGCAACCCGCAGGTCCTTGGTGGCATCCACGACGTTCTTCCACTGGTCCAGCGGACTGGGCCGGGGAGCCGGCGCTTTCTCGCCGGTGTCAACAACGTCGCTCTCTGTTTCCTCTGCTTGGCGCAGGGCGTTATCTACGCGTGCGAGCAACCGCTCCAACCGCCTCTTCTCCTGCACAAGATCATCCCGAAGATCGGCCAATTCACCAAACTCCAAGCCGCCTTTTTCCGTTTTGCTCAATATCGTTGGCATGAAGCGAGTCTAAACCATACGTCAACCGAAAGTCAACCTTTGCTCGATCAACTGATTTGGAGACAATACTCAACCTGTCCCGTTGCCGTAAACTCGGCTAATGACCCGGTTTGTCAATGGGTTGAATCGGTGCTGCCTGTCGCGAGCTGATTGAAAATCGGCGTGCCCCAACCCGACCGGGTCCCTCCCTGGGCGCGCGCGTTCCATCTGGTTGTAGGATAATTCGCGCTCATCCGCCGACTGGCACCACGGATTTCCGCACTGTTTACAGGAGCGGCAACCGCAGACGAGTGCAAGAGCCGCAGGGATCATCTCGGGTGAGCAGGAGGCCGAATGGGTCTTCTGGGGTGTCACGACCGATTCGCCGGTGGCGGGTCATCCGCTCCTGGTTTTGAAGGTGGGTGGAGGCAGCACGGAATTCATTCTCGGTGAACGGGGCTTTATCCACTTCAGGCGCAGCTTCCCTCTCGGCACAGTACGCCTGCTGGAAATCCTGCGGCCCTCCGACCCGCCCTCGGCCGATGACCTGGTTCGCTGCCGGCGTTGGCTGAAGGAGTTTTTCTGCCGTGCGGTTCGTCCGAAACTGCAGCCGCCCTTGGGCTCTTTCTGTGGGCGAACGTTGAAACTGGTCGGCACGGGTGGGGCGGCCGCCACGCTGGCCCGCCTGCACGTCGGGATGATCGGGCAGGCCGCAGAACCACTGTCGGCACACCCGCTGACTGCTCAACAGGTCAGCGCCCAGGTTGAACGGCTCTGGGCTTTGCCACTGGCCCAGCGCGTGAAGTTGGTTGGTCTGTCGGCCCAAAAGGCCGATGTCATTCTGCCCGGCGCGGCAATCTTTGAAGCATTGATGGAGGATTTTGCCTTCGACGAGTTGGCCGTGAGCACCAATGGAATGCGTTACGGGGCGCTGATCGACTCGGCGGAGGCCCTCGGCCACCGCGCGTCGCTAGGATGTGCAGGACAGGAACCAAAGCTATGGACTCACATAAATTGCAAGTTGCCGTCAGAAAGGCGAAGGAGCAGGTCGCCACAAACGAGCGAATGCTCAAACAGGCGGGCCAGATGGCCGCTGCTGCAAAGAACCGGGCACGGAAAGCCAAGACCAGCTTCAAGCAGGCGAAGAAACAGGCCAAGCGAGCGAAGGCCGCTTTTCGCGAAGCGAAGGCACAAGCCGACGAGGCGGCCTTCGCCTTGGAGAAACTCGCCAGCAGGGCCATGAAATCGAAGGAGAAAGCCGAGAAGGCCCCGAAGACGACGAAAAGGAAACGGTTGGCATCGGCCGTCAAGTCCCCCCGCCGTTCCCCCAAGGGCGCCCCCACCCCAGTGAAAGCCGTGAGAAGAATTCGGCGCAAGCCGGTGACGACGCCGGCCCCAGTCCGTGCCACCTCGCTGAAGGCATCGCCGCAACCACCGAGTGGACCTGCCAGAGGAACGGCGCCAACCGTCCCGGCTACAGTCTCCACCGCGCCGGCGGTGCCAGCCCAGACAACAATATCGACTGAGGATCGGTCCGTGCCCAATCCAACGGAGGCAGAACTGTGAGTCTGGCTTGACACTGCCGAGCCGTAAGGCCTGGCCGTTGAACGCACGAGGCGCTGCCCGAATGCATCTTGGGCGGCGTTAGCGCCGACACGCGGAAGGCAGTCGTGATTAGCGCGACTGAATTGGATGCGGCACCCGGATGGCCTCGATCGGTTTCCACGCCTTACGACTGCCTTTTCACCTGTTTGTCGCTTGTTCGACATCAGATTGCAATGCGACGGTGCAATCCTGCGAAAGCTGCCGGGATTCTCAATCTGTGAGTAGTCTTGGCAACCAGAACAAATAAATATGAACATGAAATTCAGCGCCAATCCCTTCTCCTTCGCGTCAGCGGCTGCGATCACACTGGCCTTAACCCTCAGCGTCGCTTACCCTGCTGAAAACGACCGCGAGGGCGGCAAAGAGGAAGGCATTCAGCACGTCTTGCTTGTGAGCGTCGACGGACTACACGCAGTGGACTTGGCGAACTACATCAAAGCGCACCCGAATTCTGCCCTCGCACAGCTCAGCCGCCATGGGATCACGTATCCACAGGCTTCATGCTCCAAACCTTCCGACTCGTTTCCTGGGTTGCTCGCCATGGTCACCGGCGGATCGCCCGGAACCACCGGCGTCTATTACGATGATTCCTACGACCGTTTGCTGTTGACACCATTGATTGACGGCGACGGGAACCCACTGGGTGGCAACACGCCTGGAACCGAAATTGTCTATGACGAAACGATCGACTTCGACCTGACTCGACCGGACGCAGGCGGAGGCATCAATCCGCAGAGACTACCGCGCGACCCTGTGACGCTGGCGCCCGTTTACCCTCACAGCTTTCTCAGGGTGAACACCATTTTTGAGATTGCGAAGAAAGCTAATCTTCGCACCGCTTGGAGTGACAAGCATCCTGCGTATGACATTGTGAACGGCCCGTCGGGCAACGGTGTGGATGATCTCTTCACGCCGGAAATCAATTCTTACACGCCCGAGAGTGCCACTACCACCCGCGTGGTCAATACTTCGAGCCTGAGAGGGACTGAGAATTACGACGACACCAAGGTGAAGGCCATCCTCAATCAGATCCAGGGGTGGGACAGCCACCACACCCAGAGAGTGGGCACTCCTGCGATCTTCGGCATGAACTTCCAGGCCGTCAGCGTCGGTCAGAAACTCGTCGGCAACGTCAATCCTGACGGTTCAGCCGTTGAGCCTAGTCTGGCTAACGGTGGTTACCTGATCGATTCCGCCACCGGCACACCCGTCCCAAGCCCGCTGCTCGCACACGCCCTGGATCATACCGACGGATCCATTGGCGCCATGATGGCCGCTCTCGAAGCAAACAAGCTGGCCAAATCCACCTTGTTCATTATTTCCGCCAAACACGGTCAAAGTCCCATCGATCCGACCCGGCTGAAGAGCGGATTGACAGGCTTTCACCTGAAGAACGCAATCAAGGACCTCGTAGAGCCCGTCGCACCTATCGCCCAGTTGACCCAGGACGATATCGCTCTGATTTGGCTCCAGGACCAATCGACGACGGCAGCGGCGACCAAAGCCTTGCAAGCAGGCCAATCCAGCGCCTTCATTCAAACGATCTATTCAGGGACAAGCCTGCTGCTGGGCTTTCCGAATCCCGCAACTGATTCGCGAGTGCCGGACATCATTGTGCAACCCGAACTCGGGGTGATCTATTCCAACTCCACTGCCAAAGATGAAGAGCATGGTGGGTTCTCCTTCGATGATACCAATGTCGCCCTGCTCGTGGCCAACCCGCGCATTGCCCCAACGACGGTGCTGGCGCCTGTGCAAACCTCTCAGATTGCTCCGTCGATCCTTTCCGTTCTTGGCCTCGATCCCGAAGAGTTAGCGGCCGTGCAAATCGAGGGCACACAGAAGCTTCCCGGTTTTGGACGGGAGTAGTTCGGCAGAGACACCGTTCAAGACTGCCGCCCATTGAAGCTCGTTTCTGCCGGGATGCGTTAACCATTGGCAACTGACAGCCTCTTTTATGCACACAGATACGATTATGTCAGTGTGATGGACCGTTGCTTCGGTTGGGATGTTGGCAACGGGAGACGGAGCGATTCCGAAGGAGGGGAGGCGGGGCCGTAGGGAGTAGCGGAGCGACCGAGCCAAGTCCCAACGGAAGCACACGCGACTGCGTCGTTCTCAAGCCGGAACGAGCACGCGCGGAGCAGAGCGAACAGCATGGGCGTCGGGGTGCGTGGCGACGCGGCGCGGAGCGCGTGTTGGTTCCGGCGGATGACCTTCGCGATACCTCTTCCAACCTGCGCCGGTGGCGTGATTGTTGGCGGACTGAACAGTCAGACTCAAAATCGCCTCCAACTCTCGACCTAGACGAAGACCGTCCTCGCTCTTGCAATTGTCAGCTCTGCTCGCGCTGGCATCTTGGCCGGCCCCGTCATCAATCCCGCCAACGGCCACTCTTATGCCAGCGTGATCGAGACGCTGGAGCAGCGGTTGACAGAGAATTTTCGTTGAACCTCGTTTCGAGACACTTTCGGAAGATGTAATCCTGCCGTTTCCCCGCCGCCACATCCGTAATCAGACTATTGCAATTGTCACGTTTACTCTCAATGCGCGGGTGTGGTTTAGATGGGCACGAATGCATGTGAGATACACATGAAAACAAAAAACATGAAAACGAAACCATACATGAAAGCAAGAATACACATCAACCAGGCAGACAACCCAGGCGATGCAAAGAGCACACCCGCATTTTCCTGTCACCGGCCCGGGAAGCTCGCGCGCTGCACCGCGTTACTTGGAGGCGCCGTGGCCAGCATCCTGCTGGCGGCTCAAGCGGCCCCCGCTGGCAACATCTTCGTGATTGCGATGGAGAATCACAACTTCACGCAACCGGACCCGACGAACAGTCCGCAGCAAATTCTCGGCAACACCGCCGCGCCTTACATCAACAGTCTCATCACGCCGGGCCATCCAAACGCCGCGCAGGTTTCGTATGCAACGGCGTATTTCAACGCGGGTAAAGGCGTTCATCCGTCCGAGCCCAACTACGTCTGGGCAGAAGCCGGAACGGATTTTGGTATCCACACCGATGCTGAGCCTCGATCCGCCAATCACAATATTTTCGATGCTCCACACCTCACGGCCCAGTTCAACGCAGCGGGTATTTCGTGGAAGAATTATCAGGAAGACGTTCAATTGGGCTTGAGTCCGACCAACAACGCATCGGGAACCAACGGCCCGGTCAATCCCTACTACGGCACCACCCAATACAACTATGCCGTCAAGCACAACCCGATGGCGTTCTTCTCCGATACCGCTGTCCAGAACGTCTATCCGCTCGCGCAATTCTTTGACGACCTCAACAACGACACGCTCGGGCAATACAACTGGATCACACCCAACCAGTTTAATGACGCCCACAGCTCGTTGAGCGGGGGATTCACCTATCGGGGCATCCATTACACTGGCGACCAGGCCGCCATTGCGCAAGGCGACAACTTTCTCGCGACCGTCATCCCGCAAATCATGGCCTCGCCCGCTTATCAGGACAATGGCGCGATCATCATTTGGTGGGATGAAACTGAACGCGGAGACGCCGCCGACCGCACGATTCCGGAAATCGTCATCTCACCGCTGGCCAAGGGCAATGGCTACGCCAGTTCGGTGCCGTTGAACCATTCCTCCGACATCAAGACCATGGAAGAGATTTTCGAACTGTCACTCATCAACAACCCCATTCCCGTGAGCGAGACCAACGTATTCGGCGGTTACAACAACGTCCCCACCGTCAATGACCTGAGCGACTTGTTCGTGCCGGGTGCGATCCCGGCTCCTCCAAGTGTGTCGGTGAATGGCGGCGGATTCATGCATGACCGTCGCACAGGACACGTCTCTCAGGTGGTGCAGATTGCAAACACCGGCACAACCCCGGTGCCCGCCCCGCTCTGGCTCGTACTGGACAATCTCAGCCCCACTGTCACGCTGTTCAACGCAGACGGAACGACGGCTGTTCTCGCGCCACTCGGCAGCCCATACATCAGCGTTGGCGTGGGCGATGACGACGTCCTTCGTCCCCACGAAATTAAGAAGGGTCATATTGGAGTTCCACGACCCGAGGGGCGATAGCATTGCCTACAACTCGCGAGTGCTCGCCGTTACCCCGGCACCTTAGGCTGGTCGAATGAGCGCCTCTTTATGAACCCAGACACGATTGTGTCGAGGTGATGGTCACCGTCGCTTCGGTTATGCCGGATTCGGCATAACCGAAGCGCATGCGGCTGCGTCGTTCTCTAGCCGGAACGAGCACGCGCGGAGCAGAGCGAGCGGCATGGGCGTCGAGGTGCGAGGCGACGCGGCGCGGAGCGCGTGTTGGTTCCGGCGGATTGCACCGTTGAAGGGCGCGGACCAGTCCGCGGGGTGTCCTCGACCTGGCAGCAAGGCGTCTCTTCAGGCGCTCATTTCTGAACCTTGAAGATCCACAATTCGGCCGATTGGTCGCCTCGTTGCGGCACGGCGAGACAGAATTGGTTCGGATCAGCGGAGAAGAATCCTGTGCGTGCGCCTGGGCGTGTTGGAATCCGTTCTCGCAACTCATACTTGTCGGGGCTGTGTTGGCGGATGACATCAATGAATCCTTCGCCGCAAGAGAGATAGAGCTGTGTACGAATCGCATCATAAAACAGGTCGTCAATGTCGCCGGAAATCGCGAGGTCCGCGACAGGCTTGCCGGTGTCCGTGTCGAGCACAACGAGGCGGGCAGGCTTTCGGCAGCCAATGAAAAGCCGATGATTCGGTTCGTCCAGAGCCATCGGGAAGTTGGCTTGGAACTTCTCCATCGGCCACGTCGCGATGACAGCAGGCTTCTCGCGGTCAACGACAGCCACTTGTTTTGCGTCCGGGATGTTCACGAAGATGCGACTGCCGTTTTGCTCCAACTGAAACGACTCGGGATGCTTCGCGAGTTTCACGCTGGCGACGTGTTTCGCGGTGGCTGTGTCAACAACCTCCAGCGCCCCGTCACTGTAGCCCAACCAAGCAAGTTGACTCTTTGAATCGAAGCGGAGATTGTCGGCGTCGTCCAAAGCGGTGATATTTTTCAGCACTTTGAAATCCGCGCCGTCCAGAATCTTCAGCGTGCCGTCGTCGCCGTTCGCCACGAGAACTTGCTTCGCTTCGGGCACATAGAGAACGCCCGTCGGTTTGGACATGCCAGGCACGCTTTGAATCCGCTTGCCAGCGGCCAGATCAATGACCTCCAGCGAATTGTTGCCAAGAGCGGCGACGAAGAGACGCTGGCCTTTGGCGTCGATGGCGAAGTGATCGAAGCGACCCCGGACTCCGTTCATCGGAATAGTGTGAGTGAGTTTGAGGCTGGCTTCCCGGGCAAAGCCGGAATACATCCACAAGGCAAGCAGAAGAACAGTCGCGCTTCTCATAGCGTGGTCATCTGCTGCCATAGCTGAAATCATCAAACAGCGTCACGCTATCGGCTTTGGTCCAAACGCCAACCATTCCAGCTTCGGTAAAGGTTTCGTCGTCCCACTCGATGGCTTTCTTCCCGTCCAAGGTGACGGTGAAATGATTGTCGCTGAAATCCACTCGCAACGTGTGCCATTCGCCGGATACGACTTTCATGTCAGTGCGCTTTTTCTCCGTCCGCTTGCCTTTGACCGTGTGGTAGATGGTCACGTTGTCTTCTAGCGCGTTGGCGCGTGCGATGTAATAGTTGTCGCTGTCTTTCGCGCGCCAGACAACGCCGCCCGCTTGATCTTCTTTGCCCGAGATCGGTTTGAACTTCACTTCGACAAAACCGTTTTTGAGGCTCGTGTCGTTTTTGAGGCAAACCGGGTAAGTCGCTTCGCCGGATTGTTTGAGAATGTTCGGCTTGCTCGGCGCGGAATCTTCTTTCTCAACCGTCCATTTTGCCTCTCCTTTTCCGGTCTGCGTAGCAGTCCAGCCGGGCGGCGGTTTGCCGGTTTCCGCGGAGTCGAAGTTTATAGTCTCGGCGTAAACGGCGATTGCCAGTCCCGCAAGCGCAGACATTGTGAGGATGAGAGTCTTCATAAGCGACGAGTGTATGGAGTAGTTGCGAGTGCGGTTCACACTCTGGTTTGAATGCTGCGACGGGCCATTTTTGCTTTCATCCGATTCCTTTCGCTTCTCTTTCCGAGATTATCTTGAAGAAACTGTTTTGAGTTGGGTTACTTGTTTTGTGTAGCGAGCGCTGCTTTAAGCGACTTCGCCAAATCATCTGTTTTGCCCCTGCCCCAATAATGCAGAAAGAGAATGCGGGGGTTTTCCTGCGTCATATGGCTGTGAATCGCCACGATGTTGATCCCGTCGTGGCGTAGTGATTTCAACACCGACCGCAACTCACCTTCGAGCACGGCAAAGTCGCCATCCACGACCGCGTTATCATCCGCACCGGCGAACGCGGCCCAGGTGTTCACGCCCATTTCTTTTCCCATCTCGCAACCGCACGGCATCTTTGTTGTGCGACCAATGACGACTTTGAACATGCCGTTGTTGGCTTGGCCTTTGACGCCGAGAAGACCCTCGATGGCCTTGCCGGTGATTGCATTTTGCGCGGGCAGCGGAGTGCCGCCGAATGTCGCCGCCGGTTGCGGATTCGCCGCGCGGATTTCTTTTATTTTGTCCCAAACCTTGCGGACGGCTGTTGCAAGTTTCCCACCATCTCCCGCGCCGCTGATGTGCATGAAATAGACCTTCGGCTCGTCATAAAAGAAGTGGTTGTGCAGCGCCGTCACGGCAAGGCCGTTGTCCAGCGCAACGCTCATCACGGGATTCACCTCGTCCTGAAACAGCACCGTGTCACCCATGACCATCACATCGCCTGCCTTTTGCTCGGTGAACGCCGCCCATGAAGCCAGCCCCATGAATGGCGGCATCGTCCAGTCGTCCACCGAAATCTTAACGTCGTTGCGCGGCGAAGTGACTTTGAAAACACCTTCGTTGGTGTTGAGCGCACCTTTCAAACCGATGATCTGTTCAATCTTGGTGGTGTCGAGGGTTTCCGCTTGCGCCAATGTGGCGAGCGATGAGAAAAGGCAAAGGAATCCAAATAAAGATTTCATGAGACGTGAAAATAGTGTTTTGTCCAGATGTTTCAAGTTGAAATATCTATTACATTCAATAGCCTCTCCCCGGTGATTGCCCCGAACAAATGGATTCTTCTGCTTTACGGATTGCCCACAAAGAAAGGCGCTGCGCGAGTCAACCTCTGGCGACAGTTGAAAAAGTGTGGGGCGCTTCCGTTAAAAACTTCGGCCTATTTGCTGCCTGACAAACCAGAACACCACGAGCGACTGCAATGGCTGGCACAACAAGTCCGCGACGGCGGTGGCGAAGCGACGATTATCCACGTCACCGAGATTGAGATGCTTGGCAGTGAAGACATCGTTCGTCAGTTCAACGAAGCACGGGCAACGGATTACGCGGCATTGCTTTCCGCGCTTACCGAACTGATCGCGCGAAATCGAAAGCGTCCTGACGAATCTTTTGCGGCGGACTTGGAAAAATTGACCCGCCAGTTCGAGGAAATCCGCAAGATTGATTTCTTTGACTGCCCGCGAGCGCAGGACGCTCAAATGCTTTTGAAACGCGCTGTTGGTTTGCGCGCCGGCAAATCCAAAAACGCGCCGACGCTGGCCACGAAGAGATTCATCGGCAAGACATGGCTCACCCGGCCACGTCCAGAAATTGACCGCGTGGGTTCTGCTTGGCTCATCCGCAAATTCATTGACCCCAAAGCCAAGTTTATTTTCAGCACCGACGCAGCGAAGCACCCCGACGCCATTCCCTACGATATGTTTGAAGTGGAATTTTCCCACCACGGCGACGCCTGCACTTTTGAAACATTGGTCAAGCGCTTCGGGATCGCAGATAAAGCCGTTTTGAAAATTGCCGAGATGGTACATGACGCGGACTTGGAAGACGGCAAATTCCAGACGACCGGCTGTGTGGGGATTGACCAAGTGTTAAAGGGATGGGCTAAGGGCGGCTTGAGCGATGAGGAACTCTTGAGGCGCGGCGGTGAGTGTTTCGACGCGCTCCATCAACAGTTCCGGAAATGAACCACCAAACGATGTCATGAAATGGATCACCCGAGAAAAAGTAAAGGTGGACCGCGTGGCGTGTCCATGGCTTATCAAGAAATTCGTTGACCCGCAGGCCGAGTTCATTTTTGTCCCTGCAAATCAGGTCGAGGCGAAGGCCCGCGAATTGAGCGCGACTCCATTCGACATTGACGGCTGCGAGCTTGGACACCACGGCGAAGAAGTCTCCTTCAACTCAATTCTCAAGAAATACAACCTGACTGACCCGGCGCTCGTGCTGCTCGGAGAAATCGTCCGTGCCGCCGATTCGCATCCGTCGAAACCTCATCCGGCTGGCGAAGGTCTGCGCTGGATTGCGCACGGCTTCAACGCGCTTGGTTTCAGTGACCACGAAATTCTGAATTCCGAGTTCATCGTCTATGACGCGCTTTACGCTGAGTGCAAACGGTGCATAACCGAACACAATACCGTCCGCAACCTCAAGCTGGCCACGACTCCATGACTATGGGGATCGACCGCTTCCGCAACCTGAAGGAACTGCGTCTGGCACCGGATGCTCACCCAGCCGTTCCGTGATGACAAATCCGACAACCCACCCTAATTTATACGATGAACAATCCCAGCACGCATGTTTAATCGTTGGCAAGGCATCGCCTTCGCACTCGTGGCTGCCCTTTTGTTTGGAGCCAGCACACCACTGGCGAAATCGTTGTTGCCTCAAATCACTCCTATGTTGATGGCGGGGCTGCTTTACCTGGGCTCCGGCATCGGACTTGGCATCTATGCGCTGCTTCGTTCGTTTAGCAAGGGTCTTGGACCGCACGAGGCCGCGCTGTCGCGAAAGGACGTTCCTTGGCTCGCTGCCGCGATAGCTGCCGGGGGCATCGTCGGGCCGATCCTGTTGATGTGGGGACTGTCCGCAACTCCCGCATCCAGCGCCTCGTTGCTGTTGAATCTGGAAGGCGTCCTCACGGCGTTGCTTGCGTGGTTCGTGTTCAAGGAAAACTTTGATGCCCGCATCGCGTCGGGTATGGCGCTGATTGCGGCAGGTGGCGTGTGCCTGTCTTGGATGGGCCGACCCGAAATCGACGTTCCGTGGGGTTCGTTAGCCATCATGGGCGCGTGCCTTGCGTGGGCCATCGACAACAATCTCACTCGCAAAGTCTCGACGGGCGACCCGGTGCAAATCGCCATGCTGAAAGGTCTGGTCGCTGGCGGCGTGAACACCGGCTTGGCCTTCGCCCTCGGTGCGAAATTCCCCGCGCTCACGTCCCTGTTGGCATCGGGCGTCGTCGGTTTCCTCGGCTACGGGGTCAGCTTGACATTGTTTGTGCTGGCGTTACGCCACATTGGCACGGCGCGGACGGGCGCTTACTTTTCTATCGCTCCGTTCGTCGGCGCGGCCATCTCAATTTTGCTCTTGGGCGACAAACCTACTATCGGCTTCGGTGTGGCAGCGGTGCTCATGGCGATCGGTGTTTGGCTGCACCTGACCGAGCGGCACGAACACTTGCACCGGCACGAACCTATGGAACACGAACACCTTCACTACCACGACGAGCATCACCAGCACACACACGCGCCGGACGATCCGCCCGGCGAGCCGCACACGCACCGGCATCGACACGAGGAATT
>QHOP01000171.1 GCA_003219345.1 Verrucomicrobiota bacterium | reverse complement strand
CGCTGCTCCGCAGCTATTTACCGCAGCTCTCAAAAACTGATTTCCATCCCCGCCATCCATCGTCCACAAATTTTCATTGGCGAATCGGCCACAGCAGGTAAATTCGGTTCGATCATTGACCACTATGAAATTCAACGTCGCCCTTGCTTTGTCACTGCTCCTTTGCCTTTGTTCCCACGCCGCCCAGCCGGCCAAGCCGCTGCGGGTGTTTATTCGCGCCGGCGTCAAGACCCACGGTCCGAACCAACACGATCATCCGCGGTTCCTCGCGGAATGGAAGGAACTGCTCGACCAGCGCGGAGCGAGGGCCGACGGTTCGATGGATTTTCCGACAGGCGAGCAACTGGAGCACACCGACGTGCTCGTGATTTACGCCCAGGACGGCATGAAAGTCGTCGGCGAACAGCGCGCGAGCTTCGAGAAGTTTCTGAAGCGCGGCGGAGGCCTGGTGGTCGTCCACGACGGCGTCGTGAGCAGCGACCAGCATGAATGGGCGAAAAAGGTCCAGGGCGGATCGTGGCGCTGGGACGGCGACAAGAAGACCAAATGGCTCGAGGGCGAAGTCGGCGTTTACTTTGTCGATCAGAGGCATCCCATTGTGAAGGGCGTGTCCAACTTCGATTGGAAGGACGAGATTTATTACGACCTGGACATGGCGCCCGACGTTCACGTGCTGGCGACCTCGTTCCACAGCGTCTTCGTCATCGCGCCGCAGATGTGGACCTACGAGAAGACCTGGGAAGGCGGCGCCGTTCCCTACCGCGCGTTCGTCAGCATTCCCGGCCACGAATACGCCTCCTTCCAGACGCCGTATTACCGGGCGATTCTGCTCCGCGGCATTGCCTGGGCCGGGAAGCGTGACAACGTGGACGATCTGTGCTCGAAGGAGGAGCTGAATTCGCTGACCTATCCCGACGGCGGTCCCACCGCGCCGGAGAAGGCGGCCGCAAAACTGAATGTCCACCCGGCGTTCAATATCAGCCTCGTCGCGTCCGAACCGCTGATCGAGAAAGTGATTTCGCTCGACTGGGACCCGAAGGGTAGGCTCTGGGTCGCCGAAACACCGGAGTACCCGAACGGCCGCGCGGTCAATCGCAACGATTCGCCGATTTACCCCGATCGCGCCGTGCATCCGGACCAGTATCGCGGCGACAAGGTAGATCGTCCCGCGCGCGATCGCATTTCCTGGCTCGAAGACACCAACGGCGATGGTGTCATGGACAAGAAACACATCTTTGCCGATTTCGAACACGGCGTGCCCGGCGGACTGGAATTGGTGACTTCACTCGTCTTTTACAAAGACGGCGTGATCGTCGCCCAGGCGCCGGACATTCTCTGGATTCGCGACACGAACGGCGATGGCGTAGCCGACAAAGTTGAAACGCTTTACACCGGTTTCGGCACGTTCGACACGCACGCGGTGCTCAATAACTTTCGCTGGGGCATGGACGGCTGGGTTTACAGCGCGATCGGCTACAGCGCCGGACATCCGAAATCGCCCGACGGCTCGAAGGATTTTGGCCGGGTCACTGCCGGCATCATCCGTTTCAAGCCCGACGGCAGCGCCCTCGAACAGGTGGCCTCCGGCAGTTGCAACACCTGGGGCTTCGATTTCGCGCCCGATGGAGAAATGTTTTACACGACGGCCACCTGCGGCGAACATCTGCTGCACATCGTCATGCCGGAAAAGGAGCTGGCGCGCGGCAACGTCGGCGGCATCCGCGCCTCGGCTGTGATTCCCGATCATCAGAAGATTTTCCCCGCGGTGCATCACACCCGCCCCCCGTACATCCAGATCGATTGGGTGGGCATGTTTACCGCCGCCGCGGGTTCGTGCCTCTACAACGGCGGGGCGTGGCCGGACCGCTTCAACGGCACGCATTTTCTTTCCGAACCCACCGTCAATCTGGTGCACAACGACTGGCTGAAACCGGACGGAGTGACTTATATCGCCGGCAAGGAGCCGGGCCGCGAGGAAACTGAATTTATCGCGGGCACGGACCTTTGGTTCCGACCGATCCACACCCGCGTCGGCCCGGACGGCGCGCTGTATATCGTGGACTTTTACAACCAGGCCGCCATCCACAACGACACGCGCGGCCCGGCCCACGGCGCGCACAACGCGGCGACACGCCCCGACCGCGATCATCATTTCGGCCGCATCTGGCGCGTGCAGCACAAAGAACCGAAGAAACTGCCATCCTACAAACTCGACCCGAAGAAGCCGGCGGACCTGGTGAAGGCGCTGGAACATCCGAACGGCTGGGTGCGCGGCACCGCGCAACGGTTGTTAAGCGAGGGCGCGGGCAAGCGCGTCACTCCCGCCCTGGTGAAAATGATAAAAACCGGCTCGACACCTTACGCGCGCATCAACGCGCTCTGGACTCTGAACGATCTGGGCAAACTGGATACTTCGCTGCTGTTGACGGCGCTCGACGACAAAGAGGGTGTGCTTCGCAAAAACGCGCTCCGACTCGCGGGCGAACGGGACAACGACAGCGACGCGGCCAGGCGGAGGGCGGTGCTGGCCGACCTGAATGATTCCAATCCGCGCGCCCGTCTGAACGCAATGATGGCGCTGGGCAGCTTTGATTCATCGCCGGAGATTGCGCGCGCCGTAGTCGCTGCCTGGCCGGACCTCAAGAACAAATATCTTGAGTCCGCCGTCCTTGGCGTCGCCGCGAAAGAGCCGCTGCTCTTCATCGAAGCGTCGTTCAACGCGAAAGACCCGGCGTTCCTCGCGCCGTTCGTTTCGCACGCGGTCCGGTTGCTGGCCAATCGCCAGGATGCGGCCCTGGCCGCGAAGCTGATCACGCTGCTCGTCAAACAGCCGACGAGCACCGACGGGCTCAAACAGGTCGCCCTCGAAAGTCTGGCTGCAAACCTGAAACCCGACGTCGTTCCCGCCTGGTCGTCCGAGCTTCAAGCCTCGCTCAAGTCTCTGCTCGCTTCGCCGCGACCCGGACTGCCGGGCGCGGCGCTGCCCTTCGCCGCGCATTGGGACAAAGCCGGCGCGCTTGCCGCGGATTTGAAGCCGGTCATTGCCCGGCTTGGCGCAACGCTTCAGGACGCCTCGTTGCCCGATGATCAACGCCGCCAGGTCGCCGCCAACCTGCTCGGCGTCCGCAACTTTGACGCCGGCATTGTTCCGAACGTGACCAAACTTGTCGGCTCATCGGCCTCGGCGGAATTGCAGAAGCGCGTCATCGAGGCGCTCGGTTCGACCGGCGACCCTGCCGCTGGCGCCGGATTGATCGCGGCGTATGCCAAAGTTTCCAGCGAACTGCGGGAAGCCGTGCTGGGCCAGTTGCTGACGCGCGCCGACTGGTCGCTCGCGCTCGTGCAGGCGTTCGCCGACAAGAAGATTGATCTGCTGCTGCTTGGCCCGGCCAACCTTCATCGGCTCCGCACGCACCCGGACAAAACGGTCGCCGCCCGCGCCAACGCGGTGATCGACGAGCTGAAAGGACCCGAACAGAAGGAGAAGGACAAGCTGATCGCCGGGTTCAGGCCGGAAGTCGAAAGACCGGGGAACGTCGAGAATGGTCACAAGCTCTTTGTGGCGAACTGCGCCAGTTGCCATCAGTTCAAGAACGAGGGCCGCAACCTGGCGCCGAATCTCACCGGCATGGGCGCGCACGGCCCGGGCGAGTTGCTCGTGCACATCGTTGACCCGAACCGGTTGGTCGAGCCGAATTTCGTCAGCGTCAGCCTCGAGACGAAGGACGATTTGACTTACGACGGCATTATCGAGCGCGAGAACAACCTCGAGGCGCTGCTGCGAAACGCGACCGGCGATTTCACGATCCGCAAGGACAACATCAGAAGCCGCAGTTCGACCGGTCGCTCGCTGATGCCTGAAGGCTTCGAAGCGCTCGGCGCGGAAGGCCTGCGCGACTTGCTCGCCTATATCTGCGCTGACGAAACCCGCTTCCGCATTCTCGATCTGGCCTCCGCCTTCACGGCCAACACCTCGCGCGGCCTTTTTAACAGCGAAGACGCGAAGGATGAGACACTGCGGTTCCGAAAGTTCGGCACCATCAAAGTCGGCGACGTGCCGTTCGACATCGTCAGTCCCGCCAAAACCCCAACCGGCAACAACATCATCGTGTTGAAAGGCGGCAATGGTTTTGCCAGGACGTTGCCGCAGCGCGTCGAGGTCAAGGCCGGTTTCGCCGCCGACAAACTCTATTTCCTCGGCGGCGTGGGCGGCTGGGCTTATCCGTGGGGTGGGGACGCACTCAAGGACAAACCGGCGGCGAAAGTCACGCTGCACTTTGCCGGCGGCTCGACGGAAGAGATCCTCCTGAAGAATGGCGTCGAGTTCGCCGATTACATCGGCGCGTTCGACGTGCCCGGCTCGAAGGAAGCGCCGGACCTCGTTCAACGCGGGCAGGTCCGCTGGTTCAGCAGGGACGTGAAGGGCCGCGATGTCATCGAGCGGATTTCCATCGAAAGCTTCAACAACGAGATCGCGCCGGCGTTCGTCGGCATCACCGCGGAATTGGCGGGACCCTCCACGTCCGGTTCCTCGACCCCCGCCGCCGCCCTCACCCCACCCCTCTCTCCCTCCGAGGGGGAGAGGGTGCCCGAAGGGCGGGTGAGGGGGCAGTCACAACGGTTATTAGCCGCCGAAGGTTCAGCAAAAGGGCAGGGAGCGCGGATTTCCACCTCCACGAAGGTTTTGATTGTCGGCGGCGGCAGTTCGCACGACTTCGACCGGTGGTTCAACCAGGAGGATACGAAAACGTTGGCGGCGGGCGGCCAGGCGACGGTCTCCTACACCGACAAACCCGACGAGATTCTTCCGGCGCTGAAAGATCTCCAGGTGCTTTACCTGAGCAACAACCAGCCGATGAAGGACCCCGCGTTGCGCAAAGCGATCTTTGATTTTGCCGAGGCGGGCAGGGGTTTGCTGCTGGTGCATCCGGCGCTGTGGTATAACTGGGCGGACTGGCCGGAGTACAATCGCGTGTTGGTCGGGGGTGGCGCGCGCAGCCACGACAAATACGGCGAGTTCGAGGTGCACGTGAACGTTCCGCAGCATCCGGTCATGGCCAGTGTGCCCGGCGCGTTCAAAATCACGGACGAACTTTATCATTTCGAGCCGGACAAGGACGGCGCGCCGATTCAAGTGCTCGCTTACGCAAACAATCTTCAGACCGGGAAATCGTATCCTTCAGTTTGGGTCGTGAAGCATCCAAAGGCCCGGATTGTGTGCATCGCGCTCGGCCACGACGGCAAGGCGCACGAATTGGAAGCTTACAAGACGATTTTGCGGAACAGCCTCAAATGGGTGGCCGGGAAATGACGAAACCCGAATGACGAATGTCAAAAGAATGACGAAACCCGAATGAATAAGCTGCAGCCGATCCTTGTACCACTGGAAATCTTTCCTGCCTGCGGCGTCGAAGGATCTCGTTGAGAAAATGTATTTAACAGGATACCGGGACGTGGCGCTCAACCACTTGTGCATCTCCGAGTGTCCATCTGCGAAAGAGAATCCACATGCTCCCTCATGGTAGGAGGCGGGAAGGTCTCCCCATGATGTTGCCGTGGCAGACACTATAAAGAAGCCGTCATTGACGCTGTCTGCGTGCTCATCAATCGTGAGCCACGTCATTGCCGGAATGGGAACGTCCGTGGTTTTCAAAAATTGCCGATACTTGCCGCCTTCGGCCCAACTCCGGCCCGAAAGCGAACTCGGATTCGTATCGGTCAATCCGAAAAAACCGTTCATCGAAACACTTCGCAAGCGCGCGCTCCAACGCTTCTGTCGTTGAGCAGCGCCAAGATAAATATCCGCAGAACATTTGAAAAAGCTGATGTTGGAGTGGAGGTAAGGAGACAATGGTCCATTCTCCGCCCACGCCACGTTCGTGTTGCTGACGTCATCCAGACTTGCGCTGGCACCCCACGTCATGATGTTGTTGACCCAGTTGTCGAAAGCCCCAGTGGAGATCGCGGTTTCCGTCGCCGGAAGGGAATAATTATTCGGCAACCGACCATTAACGTCCTGGGAATAAAGAAGGCAGGACCGCGCAAGCTGGCGATGGTTGTTCAAACAGACCACGGTGCGCGAACCGGCGTGCCCTTTCGCCAGTGCGGGCAACACGAGCGCGCCCAGGAACGCGACGGCGATAATCACCGCCGTCAACTCGACGCGTGTGAAACCATGTTCGGAAAGCGCCGGCGACCCGCTGGTCTTGGTCTTCATGAAACAGGACTTGCCTTGCCGAGGCCGCACAGCATAGCCGGTCGCGGGGAAAAAACAATCCGCAATCGAATGCACCATTCCTCAAGGTGATACTGGTGTTTTCGGTCGCGCCTGGATTTGCCTCAACGCTTCCTCCGCCTTCACCCGCGTATAACTGAACTCCTCGCGCAACACGTCGGTCAGGGCTGGCCCCGCGGCTTTGGCGGCAGAACCCATTTCGCCGAGCAGGATCGCCGCGCCGGCGCGGTTCGGGTTGTTCCGATCGCTGAGAATTTTTATCAGGATGGGCACCGTCGTTTCGGATTGGCGGCCGACCTTCCACAACGCGTCGATCGCCTGCAACCGGAAGTAGTCATCATCCAGGTGCAGCGCAGCTTCGAGTTCGGGAAGCGCCGCACTGGCCGGCGGACCGATCTGGGCGAGGGCGATGACCGCGGAGCTCCGCACTGCGGGGATGGCGTCTTGCAACGCCTTGGCCAGCGCGGGAGCGGCCGCTCCGGCTTCCGGGCCGAGGTGGCCAATGTACGAAGCGGCTTTCGCTCGGATTTTCGGGTCGTTGCTTTGCAGCGTCCTGATGAGGTAAGGCAGTCCGGCCGGCCCGATTTGCAGCAGCGTCGCGCGGGCCAGCCCCGCGGCGCCAAAGCCGATAAAATCGTTGAGGCTGGCCTCAACTCCAACCAGCGCCGGCACCGCGGGCGCCGCCGTCGGCCCAAACTGATATAGGACCTCGATCGCGCGTTCCTGAAGCAACTGGTCCAGCGCGCGACGCGGGATTTTCCTTGCGATGAACGCCGGCAGTTTCGGGCGCCACGCTTCGAGCTGTGCCCAGACCCGGCCTCTCCTTCTGCTCACCGCCTCCGCCAGGGCCGGCACAGCGGCGGGACCGATCTTCTGTAATGCCTGGTGCGCTTTGGCATTGTCGTGCAGCAGTTGCTCAACCCAATAACCGGCCGGCTTGCCTTCGTAGCGCGGCCCGCGGTTGCGCCAAAACACCAGCGCGCTCATAATTATCAGCGCGACGGCACCTACAATGGCGAAACGCCTTTTCAACTCGACAGAATATCGGGCAATTCCTGCAATCGGCGAGGGCAAAGATGGTGCACCGACCAGAAGTCTATTCTGCTCGTGAGCTGGCGGAGATTTTCCTGAGGGCGTCAGCCGCCGATTTCCGAACACCGGGGAAATCATCGCTCAACGCCTTTCTCAGAGCGGCGGAAACATCTGCGGATTCTGATTTGATTTCGCCGAGCGCATGGGCAGCTTCTGCGCGAATCGAATTGTCTTCATCGCGCAAGGCTTCGACCAGCGCTGGAACCGCCGTTGCTGCCGCTGAACCAAGCTCGCCTATAAACCCGACTACCCTTCCTCGCCCATAACGCTGATCGCTCTTGAGCGCTTCGAGGAACACCGGGAGTGCGATATCGGCGCTTTGTTCTGTTCGCCAGATCGCGCGTGCTGCAAAGGCGCGTACCAACTGGTCGTCATCTTTCAGCGTCTCTCTCAGTACCGGCAGCGCTGTCCTGGCGGTGGGCCCCATCCTCGACAGCAAACCCGTCGCAGGCAAGCGCGCTGCGGCATCGTTTCCTTTCAGAATTTCAACCAGTGTTGCGATCGTCTGATTGGTCTCACCGGTAATTTTCCAGAGCGCAAATCCGGCGTAGGCTCGTGCAACCGGATTTGTGTCATTGAGCGACTCGGTCAACGCGGGTACGGTGCCCCGGGCAAGCGGACCCAGTTCACCCAAAGCAAAAGCCGCCGTCCAGCGCGCTTCGCCGTCCGGATCGCGGAGGTTATGGAGCAATTGCGGAATGGCCAGCCGCGCATTCTCTTTGAATTCTCCTAGGGCATAGGCTGCGGCTCCCCGGACATTTCCTGCTGCATCAGCCAGGCTGCCGACCAGTATTGGAACCGTGCGCCCAGGTTTATTCCGTCCGACTTGACCCAGCGCACGCACGACCGCGATTCGATAATTTGAATCCGAATCCTTCAGCTCCTGAGCCAACACCGGAACGGCCGGTTCTGCCGCTGGTCCCATGGCGCGCAGAACGTAGATCAAGTCACGTCGATCAATTCCTGTGCGAAGCGTCGGATTCGGGAGGAGTCGTTGCAGAGGTCCCGGGAGTCTGATCCAGAGCCTGTGCCACCCGAGTTCGATCGACTTTATGACCCCACCCTCCTCGCTTTTCAACGCTCTGACAACGTACGGAACCGCGGAAGAACCCATATCTGCCAACACCTCCTGATTACGAGCATCATGTGCGGCCAGACCTGCGATCCAGAAGCTCACCGGTTTGCCCTGATAAACCGGTTCACGCTTAATCAGAACAGCGGCGAGCGCGAGTAACGCAATGAGTGCCCCACTGATCGCAAGCCAGGGAAGCCGTTTCCGTTTCGCGGCTTGCGTACCAAACCAACTTCTGCGTTCGGGGCTGGCGCTCATTTGATGCCGGCCAGTCGTTCCTTCCAGATGTGGTAAAGCTGCAAGGTTGCCCGCACGTCGCGCAGGCAATACTCGGCGGTGTCGCGGTAACGGCCCTCTGCCACCAGACGGGTTACGTCCATCCCGCTGACGCCCTGACTCTTGGGTGACTCGACGCCGAACGCTCTGCAGTAGAAATCGAGGTTGAACCGTCGCCCCGCGCCTCGCCCGCGGCATCATCGGGAAGTTTTCCACCTCGCGAAAGACGTATGCCTGTTGGGTCTCCTCGAAATTCTCCAGTGGCAAGGCGGAGGTTTCGATGTCAGAAATGAATTTGGCCATGCAGGACTGCGCGGGAACAGTCCGCAGACAACCCGGGCGACAGGCCCAACCTGTGAAGCCGGGACCTGTCGTCCTTGGTTGCGTGTTAAGGAACAACTATTTCTTTTTTTTGCCGGATCTTTTCTTTTTCTTTTTAGCGGCCACAGATTTTCACCTCCGTTCTGTTTTAGGTTCTAATACTGTTGCCAAAAATGTTTGAAAAGAACGTAAACGTCTGGTCCGCGACAGAGTTGTAGTGGAAAAAAATTTTTCTGACCAGTTTTAATTTCAAAATTTATTGGGCGCACAAAAAAAAATTTCTTCGACCGGAAAAAGTTTCCCCGCTATCGTTTGGCGCGATGGGCAGCGACACTCAACTCACTCCGATGATGGCGCAGTACCGCCGCATCAAAAGCGAACTGCCCAAAGACGCCTTGCTGCTCTTCCGGCTCGGGGATTTTTACGAACTCTTTTTCGAGGATGCGGAAACCGGCGCGCAACTGCTCAATGTTGCGCTCACCAAACGCGGCGTCGTGCCGATGTGCGGCATTCCCTGGCACGCGGCCAGCGCCTACATCGCGCGACTGCTCAAGGCCGGGCGCAAGGTCGCCATCTGCGACCAGATGGAGGACCCGCGGCCCGGCCAGCTCGTCAAGCGCGCCGTCACACAAATCCTCAGTCCCGGCACGCATTTCGACGAGCGATTGCTCAGTGCCGAGCGGAATAATTACCTCGCGGCTATCTATCAGAGCGGCAAGATGTTCGGCCTTGCGCTCGTTGATTTCACCACGAGCGATTTCAAGGCGACCGAACTGGAAAATGAAACGGCGCTGATGACCGAACTCGAACGCTTGCGCCCGGCAGAAATTATTCATCCGAGTGAGAACGCCGCATTGGGGAGACTGTTGGCCGGAGGGAACCCACCCCAGACTCCTCCCAGGAGGGGAACCGAGACGCAGACCGCGACTGAAATGACTCCGGAAGAGGTCGGCAGTGGGTCTAAG
>QHOP01000170.1 GCA_003219345.1 Verrucomicrobiota bacterium | reverse complement strand
TCGATGCAGAGACAATGTTTGGTGGCCAGTTCGTAACAGTCGTTTTTGAATTCGTCCATAAGTGGAGTGAGTTGAGGGTTTAGTGTCCGATGCCGTGAGAGTGACGCGACTGTTGTCGTTGCTGACGGTGTTGCTCGATATGCTGGCGCACTTCCTCGCGCAGTGAGCGGCGCACCTTCTTCGTCGGCTTGACCGACTCGGTTGGCGTGACCTTCTCGGTGACTTTTTCGGCGACGATTTCTTTGGGTTCGGGGTCTTCGCCCATCCAGCGGCGGACTTGTTCAGCGACCTGGGTGAGCCGTTGCACGGGCGAGAGCCGGGTTGTCCGCCTGGCGTGCGTGTCGCGCATCGGGCGCACGGCCCGAGAATCTTCCTTCGCGGGCGACACGGACTTTTCTTCCAGCCGTTCTTTCCGAACGAAGCCAAGTTCGGCCAGGTCATCGCGCAGGGCCTGGAGTTCGATTGCGGCCTTGCGTTCGTGCGAATCGGTGACGCGGCGGGCGAGCAAATCGGCGTCATCGGTGAAGACGTAGCAGCGTTCCCGGCCACGGGAAATGGAAACGTAGAACTGTTCGCGGTTGACGGCGGCGAACGAACGCGACGAGGCGACCAGGATCACCTCGTCCACGGTCCTGCTTTGCGAGGAATGCGAGGTGACGGCGTAGCCATGGGTGAAGGTATTGAACCCGGCCGGGAGCGTGCGGCCGTCCACCAGGGCGACGCGGCCGTTTTGGATCTCCCGGACCTGGACGCGCTCACCGTTTATAAACTCTCTGCCGTGGTTGGCTTGGAGCAGCAGCCAGTCGCCAGCGGCGACTTTCAGTTCGCGGGCCTGCCCCACGTCGAAGGAGGCGGCGGCGCTGCTGGGAATGAAATCAATTTCGGTTCCATCGGGACGGCGCACGCGCAAACCGTTTTCGACCACGGCCACGACTTCCACGGTGTCGCCCCGGTCAAAGTGTTTGGTCTGGCGCACGCAGCGCAGGCGCTGGCCCGATTCGTACTGGCTGGCGTTCTTCTTTTGCGCCTTGGTCCACGAGAGCGAATCAAACACGCAAAGCGTGTGCTCGTCCTGGTTGAGCGCGCCGTCCGCTTTCAATGTTTCGCGCACCTTCTCCGTCACCGCGTCAATCTCCGACCATGTGGGCGAGACCAGCAAAGCCGACTTCCCTTCTTTCGTCGCCGCCAAGTAGGTATCAGCAGCTTGCTGATAGAGCTGGCCGTTGTCGTTGAGGGCTTCCGTCACTGCACCAAGTTCGAGGAGTTTGGCAAAGGCTTTGTCGGTCTGTTTGGCGGCGGCCAGTTCGACAATCTGCCGGAAGGCTGCGGGTTTCTGCCGGCGAATCGTAGTCAACTCGCTGAAACGGTAGGAGGAATACTGTTCGAGGATGCGGAGCGCATCGCCGCGCGTGACGCTGGCGTGCTGGCCGGTGTCCCCGGAGAGAATCACCCGGCAATCCCTGAGCCGGGCCAGTTCAAAGAGGCGCACCATATCATCGAGGCCGACGGCCCCGGCTTCATCCAGGACGATGACCGAGCGGGGCGAGAGCCTGGCCAGCGCGTTGGTATCGTCGAGCAACTTTGGCAACGTCATGATGGCCGTTCGCAAGGACTCCTTGCGGAGCGTGTCGGCAGCGGAAGCCGTGGGCGCGCAAAAGACCGGCTCGAAGCCTTCGTTACGGAGGACGCGGCCCAGTTCAACCAGGACGGTGCTTTTGCCCGAACCGGCCAGGCCACGGAAGCCGGTGAAGCGGTCCAGACTGGTGAGCACATGGGCCAGAGCCTTGCGCTGGTCCGGGCCGAGTCGGGCGGAAGGCTCGTAACGGAGGGCGACGGGCGCAACGGCCTCGACGCCGGCGTTGACGGTGCGGATCAGGAACAACTCTTTGGTGAGAATCTCCCGCGTCGAATACTCCGAGCCAACCCGCACGAGGCTGTCATCGTTCGCCAGCGTCTCCTTTAGCTGTGCCAGGTCGAGTTGTCCGCAGCCCTTGACCAGGGCGGCCTCAAGAATCCTATGCTGTGCCGCGACCGAGTTTCGCTCAAAGACTGTGTTGCAAACCATGCTCGACGGCGGCGGACTCCGTGACCGTCTCTGCCGGTGCGACCGGTAGACCATTGGCGCGCTCGACGACTTTGCGCAACGCGCGCTTTTCGAAAAATCCGATCTCGCCGAGCTGTTGTTTGCGCACCTGTTCATCGGAAGCGCCCGTCAACTTTTTGGGGCGCGACTGGTGGACGAGGTGGGAGACTTCCTGTTTGGTGAGCTTCCGACCGAGCTTCTGTTCCTGGGCTTTGACGGCCATGTCCCGTTGCTGCGACCGCTTCGAGAACCGTTCGAGCAACTCAGGCTCGACACCCTCGATCTCGAACGCCGTGCCGGTGCGCCGGGTGGAGTAACCGAGCTGGTGCAGGCGCTTGGCCAGTTCGTTGCGATAGACAGCCGTGCCGTAGTTGAGCGCGCCGAACATATCGCCGGTCTGGAGCGCCTTCCACCGGTTCTCTTTGCGGTCCCAAGTGCAGTTGAACAGGACAAAATGCGTGTGCAGTTGTGGGTCGAGGGAGCGTGACGTGGTATGCAAAAAGGCGGCGCCGACGAGGTTGCCCGTGACGCGGTCCCGGTCCTCAATGCCTCCTTTGCGGATGCGAGCGCCGGCAAACTGTTCCAGTTCCCTGAGCGCGATGCTGGAGGCTTCCTTGTGCGCCTCGATGATGCGGCTGTCGTTCATGGTGACGGCCAGAATCGAAACGGACTTGGGCGGCGAGCAAACGAAGTCGAAGTAAATACGCCGCGCCCGAAACTGTTGCGGCGTCAGTTGTTCTCCGGTGTCGGGATGCTGGTTATCGCACAGGCGCAGGAACGCTTCACGAGTGACGACCTCGCCCTGCTGCAAACCCAACTTCTCGGCGGCGGTGCCAATCCAATGACCGGCCTGCTTCTCACCCTGGGTGTAATAATCGTTGTGGGAGAGGTGTTCGTCGAAATACGACTCGGCCACTGCCCGGTTCTTCTGTGGAATGCCGCTAAACATACGCTCTCCTTTTTACCGCCGTCCCCTGAGCCAGATTGTTCCAAGAACTGAACAACCTGATTGGGCGTTCTCCGGTAGCGTTCGTCTCATGGTTCAAACGATAGGCCGGAAGCGCGCGACAGTTTGTCCAGAATCGTGGACAAGTTGTCGCCGCGATCTGCGGCACAGTAACGCAGTTCATACGGGTGGACTCTGCCCGAATCGCCCCCGTCTTTTCTGTAGTAGCTACACAAAATGCGCGTGGCATTCGGGCCATACTGGTGACGATGAATCGGACGTTTCATGCGGCAGGAGTCTGGCACAAAAGCCTGAGTCAGAAGGTGCCCACCATCTTCACCCGTGGTCCCGTTAAGAATGGAGCCGATGAAGGCGCGTCTCATGCAATGCAGGCTGCCAGAAAAACTGGGGCCAGATTGTGAACCACAGTCACAATCTTTGTCCCGGCCCTGGGTTAAGAAGAGGCCGATGGAAACGTGCATCACGCCCTGGAATGTATCCCGAAAGACGGGATCAAGTGGTGCCCCCACGGCACCACTTGAAGCTGCCAGGTGTGGTAAAGAAAAAGAAGGAATTGGGTATGACACTTACCCCGCCTTGAGCCGGGCAGCGTGACGCTGCACCCAATGCGCTGGCGCGCTCGCCGCCAGGCGCAAAGGCTGCTCGACGAAAAACCGAAGGCGGGCAGAGAAAGTGAAGTTGAAGATGTATGAACACACGCATTGATTACGCGCAGATCGCCGCGAAGCTGGATTACACGGCGCTCGACAAAAAGCTGTCCCAATTGGCGGAACGCGAGCCGCCGAAAAAACGGAGGACCGCCGAAGACCTGCTTGACCCGTTGCGCGAAAAATTGCTCGCGCTGTATCGCAAAGGCTGGAGCAGCGGCCAACTGGCCGCCGAGTTGAAGACTGCCGGAGTGCCGGTGAGTCCGGCGCGACTGCGCGACTGCCTGAGCCGCTGGATTGGCAGCGGCAACAGAGCCAAAAGGAAAGTCGTCCGGCGCTTAAACAAACGCTCCACCGCGAGCAGCAAGCCGACCGTGACAGCGAGCCAGCCGGCGCGGAGCAAGAGCGGTCATGATGACGGCCAGCCAGGATTAAAGCTGACGGAACGTTGAACGCAGCCCCATTACCATTATGAAACCGCAATTGCTTGCCAACGCTCGCAGGCCCGTGCCGTCAGCCCCCGCTGCTAAATCCGCGCGTGTCCTGCCAGCACGCGCCTGCTCTGCTCGAACGGGAGCATCTAAACGGCTCGCTGTCCGTGGCTGCGCGTTGCCGGGACGAGATGCCCGGCACTGCTCGCCACCGACAGCAGCCAAGGATGAAATTGTAAACATTTCCATGCTCATCGCGTGGCGATCAATTCGCCAAGGCGCGCTCAGTAGTTACGAGCATGAAGATTATATTCAAACTCTCGAACCGGGGGTTTTACTCGCTCATCGCTGTGATCGCTTGGGCACTGTTGCGTGTAATCAAGCGAGTTCTGAAACATTTGGCGCAACGGCACCAAAGTTTGGCCGAACGACGAACCGGCGAATGTCGCTCGATAATTCACCGCATGACTGGGTGAAATGCACCGCGAGCGAACTAGCCGGAGCCGCCGCCTTGTGCTGTCAAGGTAGTGCTCGTGATCGCCAGTGCGGCTCGCACTCGCCTCCACCGTTGACAGCGGCGGCGTTCCGGCTCGTCTTGCGCTTAGGTTTCGGCTTTGGAAAAACCAAAGCCGAGGCTTTGTTTTTTCACACAGAGAATCAGACATCGGCCATGCAACAAACGGCATTTGCCGGAAATGCGGCTGCGCAGTTGCTTGTATTGTGTTCGTGCGCTGCGCGTGTCTCTGCGCGTGTCACGTCTCAATCCAACGCCGTCGGCAATCCATTGCGTTTTCCTTTTGCCTCTATGGTGTGTTTGCTGGCTTCGACAACGGGCGTCCGAACCTTTGTTGCCTCGGTGTGCTGGCGGACGTCACTGGCCTGCTTCGATGCACTCTGGCCGCCGTGCAGGGCTGCATCAAATACTCCGTATTTTGTGCTTTCCTCGCGCTCGGCCTGCGTTCGTTCGGCGTCCTTTGTTCGGGCCATTCTTTGCTCCCATGATTTAACCAATCAAAATCACTATGGAAACTATTCCAAAACCTGAATCATCGCCGACCACCACGCCGGAACGGCTCGCGTATTCCGTCCAGGAAGCCGCCGATCTCCTGGGCGTCAATTATTTCAGCGTTTACCGCCTCATCCAACGGGGTAAACTCAAAGTGTGCCGGGCACTGCGCGGCAAGCTGCTCGTGCCGCGCGACCCAACGGAAATCGAGGACCAAGCCCACGTGGAAGCCGTGCGCCACTTCGCAGAACCGCTCAAACAGTTTCCAACCAGCCGCGACGCGGTTAAACATCTTGAACGCGACGTTGCAAAGACCGCCCTGGCTGTCCTGGCGGCTTCACAGAGACCACCGCAGGGGATTCCGTTCCTGGCCGACGACGGCTCACAATGGCACAAGAGCGTTCATCTTTTCGACAACGTCTTTGTCTGCCACCGGCCTATCGCCAACGCGACGGAATACGCGGTCGTGGAGCATTTTCCAGCCAATGGCAGGAATGAAATCTGCAGCCGAGGACGGAATGCCGTGGAAGTCCTCAAAGCGTTCGCCCACGATCAGCGGCAAGCGTTACAGATTTGGACGGAGGACATGACCGCGCAGGTCAAAGAGTTTCTCGCGGAGAAATATCCGGGCCAGGACATGAGCCGCGTCGCCGATTCATTCATCCATAAATTCACCACGCAAGCTGTCGCTCAAAAGGAATCCCGCAACCACCAGCAAAAGCACAGTCGTTGGATTGGAGTTTGAACGCGCTCGAAAGCTTTAGAATGTCACCTTCAACGCTTCCCGCTGGCTGTGCTCATCGCGCAAATGGCCGTAGGTCTTCATGCACAGCGCCCCGCCGTCCTGATGTCCGAGCCAGCGCGAAACCGTTGGAATGTCAACGCCGGCCTCAATGCAGCGTGTAGCGAACAAGTGCCGCAAATCGTGGTGGGTAATGCGTTTCACACCGGCCAGCTTTGCCGCGCGGTCGATTGACTTCTGGCACTCGAAAACTTCCATCACGGTTTTGTCCCGCGATTCTTTGGCTCGCTCCGCACGCATTTGTTCCAACAGTTGCCGCAGGCTCGTATTCAGCGGAATCCAGCGGTCTTTCCCGTTCTTCGTGATTCGGACGTGCAGCAATCCTTTTTCAAAATCCACGTCATTCCAAACAACGTGCCGCACTTCGTCTATCCGCAGACCGGAGAAAGCCAGAAACCGAAACAGGTTCGCGCAATCTTTTGCCTGCCCCGCCCCCGATGTTTCAATGTGCCTTGCCATTTCCTGAAATTGCGCCTGGGAAGGCAGATTCAATTCCTTTGGCTTTACCCGCCGCCGATCCACGAACTTGGCCGGATTGTCCACGCGATAGCCGTGTTCAACGGCAATCTCGAAAATCCGGCGCACGATGCCCAAGGCGCCGTTATACCGGGTGGGACTGTAATCCTTGCCGTAGCGCGCCGCCCAATCGTTGCAGTCCTTCTGGGTGATTCTGGCGATGTCCGTCGAATACAATTCCGGCCAGGTCTTTTTCAGTGCGATCAAAACCTCCTGTTTGTAAAGCTTGGTGCGTGGCTTGTTGTTGTGGTCATCTTCGATTTCCTTTTTGAACATTTCAATGATAACTTCGCCTTTGATAGACTGGCCTTTGTTGATCGCCAGTCGGCGGTGATCTTGCAGGAAGTCGGAAAGTTTGAGTTTGGCAACGCTCAATACGTGCGTTTCGAGTGAACGGCGGATTAGCTTGCCATTGACCCGGACTCTCCCAAAATAATTACCGCTCGGCTCGTAGCGGATGAGATTGGGATACGGTGTTTTGATCCAATCAGAATCCGCGGCGGGTTTGCCCTTGGTCGGTGGTGGTACGGCCCTTTTCATAGCGAAAAACCATACCATATACAAATTGAGTATGCAACAACTCAGACCAGGGACGGAAATCACATCGTAAGTTGTTTATTTATAACATTTAAGCCAGCGTAGCTCAGTGGTAGAGCAACGGTTTTGTAAACCGTCGGTCGTCGGTTCAATCCCGACCGCTGGCTCCAAACTTCGGCGAGCCGATCAGCTACGTCGCCACAGGCGACGCGGACGCGAGCGACGAAGCCGGTTTCTCCAACTCCGGGGTCCTTTCGTCGCGAGATATCAGGTTCGCATAGCGCCCGAGCTTTTGCTCATAACGACGGTGGTAGAATTCGGGAAGCGAACGCGTCCGGCCCTCGTGGAAAGCAAGGAATTTCGGGTCCGTCGCCAGCATTTGCCGCAGGAGTCGAAGCGCCGCGAGGTCCTGCCGCATCGCGAAGGTTCGAAGCGCGTTGAGCAGGCTGAAGCCCAGGGTTGACTCCTTCCCGAACCGCCCTCTCAACATCACATTCGATGTCATCGTCGAATAGAGGTCGATGAGTTTGTCGTAATACTCAAGCGGAGGATAATGCGGCATGGTGGTAACCAGGTAGGGAGTGTAGTAAAAGCTGAAAGGCATGGATTGCAAAATTTGTCCGTTAGTCAGTGCGCGGTCGTAGAGCGGAGTGTTACCAAAAGGGGTGGGAATGTTGATCGTGGGCCAAACAAACGGAACCGCCCGCATAAACTCCTTGGTTAACTCAATCGGTTCCTCTCCCTGATCCGCGTCGGTGCCAAACAGGAAGTTTGCCTGGAGACCGGGTACATACTGCCGGATTTCTCGAAAGTGCTCGACGACCTGTGTGAGCTTTGCCTTCCCCACGGTGGCGCCAACTCCGGCTTTGTTGGAGTAATTGTTCCATGACTCGACTCCCGGCGCGATGAACAGGCACCTGGTGTCTCTCAGACGCCGCAGCTTTGTTCCGCGTAAAATGGAGAGCGAGCTTTCGATGATGTAGGGACTGCGTTTTTCCTTCGGAATCTCTTCAACGATGCCCAATACCTGATCAAACTTCACGCCGAAGTTCGGATCATGGTACGTCACCATGACGCCAGGCCAGTTCCTGGACAAGTACTGGAGGTCGGCTTCCAACAGTTCCGGTGGGAAAAGCACATAAGGATTGTTCCAGTCCACGCAAAAGTCGCAACTGTACGGGCAGCCGACACTGCTGAGCAACGGGACTACACTCAGGCGACGCAGCCTGCCCCCGACGAGAGAGGCAGCGATTATCTCCGGCATTCGCTCTTCCGCGCTCGGAATTTCCCTTAGAGGCCGGCCACTGGTAATGACCGTGTGCCGGTCGAACTGCCCTCGAAGAATGTCGTCGATCAGCGTCTTATCGCAGTCTTTGACCGCCAGATCGAAGAAGCGGAGGCAATCCCTGGGAAAAGCTTTGGCATGAGGCCCGCCAATAACCGTCAGCGTCTTTCTCATCCGGTAGACCTTGGCCAGGGCGTAAGCGAGCGCACTGGCCTGCGTATAGCTTGCGACGAAGACAACGTCGAGTTCGTCCGGAAGCAATCTTACAGGGTCCCGTTGCCCGTAGTAGGTGGCGTACCAAACCTGATGCCCTAACTGTCGGCACCATACCGAGACGGCCTGTGGAGTTATGCTCGCATGATATTTTTTGAAAAAAGCGCGGTAGATGCGATCCGTCCAACTCTTCGACGCGGTGTCCTCAATCAGCTCGATGACTCCAATTTTCATAGTAGGAATTCGGTTTTGCAGTCGATCGGTCCGGCGTTCTGAAACTGGTGCCGCTTGCTCTGCACCAGTCCACATGGACCGCAGATTACTCCGGTCCCTGAGTGAGGCTTGGTGTATGAGCTGCTGTCTGGCTGAACGGGCCTTTAAAAATGAAACTAACGGACCAAAAGGCCGCTCCCCATGGATGTCGGCGCGACCCTACTCCTGCGAGGTGGAGCGTCAAGTCTTTTAACACCGCACAATTTGTCGTCCCGAGCCGCTCGATTCATCTGCGTAAGTCGGCTCCTTGGTGCCGCCGGGGCCCCCGCGCTAAGGGTTTGGAATCCAGACCTTCGAGCTTGGAGCTTGCTGGAGCTTTGGACGCGCCATTTCGCGGTATCCGAACTCCAGAACAGCATCGAGATACGTCCGACCGCGGTTCGTCACAGAATTGTAACTCGCCAGTTACAGCCTTGTCACGGTAGTCTGCAGTCTTTCACTATGGTGACGGCGGCAAGAACCTTTGGGCCATCCCACTTCATCAATCGGGAGTTGAGCTGGCTGGAATTCAACCAGCGCGTGCTGGACGAAGCGTTGGATTCCGCCACGCCACTGCTGGAGCGCGTCAAATTTTTCTGCATCACCAGTTCGAACCTCGACGAGTTGTTCGAGATCCGCGTCGCCGGGCTCAAGCAGCAGATCGAAAGCGACGTGGTGGAGCGCAGCATTGACGGCCTCACGGCCAGCGAGACGTTTCGAGGCATCAGCAAGCGCATCCGGCGGATGATCGAGCAGCAATACGCCTGCTGGCGCGAGCAGCTCGTCCCCGCGTTGGCTGGACACGGCATCCGCTTTCTGAAGTTCACCGAACTCAGCGACGCCGACCGCGTGTGGATCGAAAACCACTACCGCACGCAGGTCCGCCCGGTAGTGACGCCGCTGGCCATTGATCCGGCGCATCCGTTTCCCCAACTGCTGAACAAATCTCTGAACATGATGGTGCAACTCGAAATGCCTCAGGGCGGCCAGATGTTGCGTCATCTCGCCGTGGTCCAGGTGCCGCGCGTGTTGCCGCGGCTGGTGAAACTGCCCTGCGACGATCCACGCCAGGATTACGTCTTCCTCGGCCATCTCATCGGCCACTACCTCGCCGATTTGTTTCCGGGCACAAATATCCTTGGTTACTGGCATTTCCGCGTCACGCGCAACAGCGAGTTGTACATCGACGAAGAAGACGCCGACAATTTGCTCAAGGCGGTTGAAGACGAACTGCACAATCGCCGCAAGGGCGCGGCCGTGCGGCTTGAACTGGAAAAGGATTGCCCGCCTGAGATCCGTGCGGCGCTCCTCGGCACGCTGCACCTGACGGAAGACGACTTGTACGTCATCGACGGCCCGCTGAACCCGTCGCGCCTGATGGAAATTTACGAAGGCGACCATTCGCCGGAGCTGCGCGACCCGCCGTTCGTCGCGCCGGTCGCCCACGCGCTGCGGGACCAAACGGACTTGTTTGCAGTCATTCGCGAGCGCGACCTTCTGCTCCATCATCCGTATGAAAATTTCAGCGGCGTAGTGGAGTTTCTGGAGCAGGCCGCCGCGGACACCAGGGTGCTCGCCATCAAACAAACGCTCTACCGCACCGGCGGCGATCCGCGCATCGTCGGGGCGTTGATGAACGCGGTGCGCAACGGCAAGCAGGTCACGGCCGTCGTGGAATTGCGCGCCCGGTTCGACGAGGCAAACAACATTCAATGGGCGCGCCGGCTGGAGGAAGCAGGTGTCCACGTCGTTTATGGCCTGGTCGGTTACAAAATCCATGCGAAGATGTTGCTCGTCGTGCGCAAGGACGACGATTGCATCCGCCGCTACGTGCATCTCGGCACGGGCAACTACAATCCCCAAACGGCGCGGCTCTACACGGACCTTGGCCTGTTGACCTGCCGCCCCGATTTTGGAGAGGATGCGACCAACCTGTTCAACCTGCTGACCGGCATTTGCCAGTTTCAAGGGACGCGCCGGCTGCTGGTCGCGCCCTTTGAACTGCGTGAGCGCATGCTGGCGCTGATCCGCCGCGAAACAGAGCACGCGCAGCAGGGTTTGCCCGCGCGCATCGTGGCCAAAACGAACGCGCTGGTGGACCGCGAAATAATCCAGGCGCTTTATCTTGCCTCGCAGGCGGGCGTGAAGATCGACCTCATCGTGCGCGGGATTTGCTGCCTGCGACCGGGATTGGCTGGCGTCAGTGAAAACATCACGGTGCGCAGCATTGTGGACCGGTTCCTGGAACACAGCCGGATTTATTACTTCGAGAACGCGTGCCAGCCGGAGGTGTTCTTAGGCAGCGCCGACTGGATGCCGCGCAATTTCCTCCGCCGCATCGAAGTACTTTTCCCCATCGAAGACGGCAATTTGCGGGAGCGGGCGAAGCGGGAACTACTGGACATTCCGTTGGCGGACAACGTCAAAGCCCGTTTGCTCCAGTCGGACGGTTCGCATCAACGGCCGTCCGTGAAACGCGGCGCGCCCCTGCGCCGCAGTCAAACCGACTTTATCGAGCTGGCCCGGAGCAATCATGCCAACAGCGCGAAAGCGGCGAAGGACAAGCGGCCCGCACGCTCGAAATATTCGCGGGTAAAATTGGCCGGGAGCCCGTTCGGCAAGTGAACCATCGCTGCGCGCTTCCCACTTTTCCCCCTTTCCGCTTTAATTCGCCCATGCTTGAGACGCAGTTGGTGCCGGCGCAGGAGAAACATTCCCGCCGCCTCATGATCGTGTTGCACGGACTGGGCGACAGCATGGAAGGGTATCGCTGGCTGCCGCCGGCGCTGGGTTTGCCCTGGCTGAATTGTCTGCTGGTCAACGCGCCCGATCCGTACTTCGGCGGTTATGCGTGGTATGACTTTTCCGGTGACGCAGGAACCGGCGTGGAGCGCAGCCGCGCGCTGCTGTTCGAACTGCTGGACGAGCAGCGCAAACGCGGCTGGCCTGCGGAACAAACCATCCTGTTCGGCTTTTCACAAGGATGTTTGATGACGATCGAGGTCGGCCTGCGTTACCCGCACCTCTTCGCCGGGCTGGTCGGCATCAGCGGCTACGCGCACGAGCCGGAACGGTTGGTCCGGGAACTGTCGCCGGTGGCGTTGCAACAGCGCTTTCTCATCACGCACGGCACGGACGATCCGCTCATCCCATTCGCGGCCGTGCGGGAACAGATCAACCTCCTGAAAGCGGAACGAATCCACATCGAATGGCACGCACTTGTCAAAGCCCACACGATCGCTGGCGACGCGGAGCTGGCTGTTATCCGGGATTTCGTCCGCGCGCGATACGGAGGTTAGAGTGGTATCGTTTTCGGAAAAACCGCGTGTCCCCTCAACCCCGTCCCTCTCCCCTTCGGAAGGGGAGAGGGTGCCCGGAGGGCGGGTGAGGGTCCGTGCTGCTGCCTGAGCGGAAATGATTTTTGGCAGTCGCTATGATTTCGCTACACGAAACTCCGGCCGGATTGACTTTTGTCGTTTGTCCTGGTCTAATGGCGGCATTGGTGTTGAGAAGGCTCGGGAGCGATAAAATCACCTTGGAAGTCCTGAAGACAATGCGCGTGAAAAGTCTCCGGTCGGCCGGGGTGCTGGCCCTGATCCTTCAGATTTACCTGGCCGGGCCGGTCACTTGGGCTGCGCCCGTCGTCGGCAGTTTTTCACCCGCCGTGGGCAGGCCCGGCACGCAGGTCGTCATCAACGGGTCGGGCTTTTCAACGGCGACAGAGGTGAAGTTCGACCTGGCGATCGCGGATTTCAACGCCGCCTCGGACAGTCGAATGTCAGCGACGGTGCCGTTGGACGCTACGAGCGGACAAATCCGCGTGACGAATCCGACCGGCACCGGCGTCAGCAGCGGCAATTTTCTGGTCGCGCCGCGTATTTCCGGTTTTTCGCCCCTGCGCAGCGCGACGAACACCGGGGTGACCCTCGAGGGATTCAACTTCGTCGGCACGACCAACGTGCTGTTTGACAACAAACCCGCGACGTTTGCGGTCACCGCAGCGCTCCAAATCCAGGCGACGGTGCCGACCGGCGCGACCAACGGCCCGATCACGGTTCAAACCACAGCCGGGAGCGCGACCACGACCAACGACTTCACCGTAGTTGGCCCGGCACCGATCATTGATGATTTCTCGCCCGGCCTAGGCGCGCCAGGAGTGGGTGTCATCATCAGCGGCGTCAACTTCAGCGGCGCTGTGACAGTAAAATTCAATGGTGTGACCGATCCCATGTTCGCTGTAACCGCGCCGACGCAAATCAGCGCGCACGTGCCCGCCGCGGCCGC
>QHOP01000169.1 GCA_003219345.1 Verrucomicrobiota bacterium | reverse complement strand
ACAACTCCGTTCAGGATCCGAGCTACAGCACGGAAAACATCTGCGGCGGCATGTTTCACTCAGCCGGCGTCCCGGCGCCGCGGGTCACCAACGCGCGCGTCTGGCTGAACGGAAGCGACCTCGGTTTTTACGTCCTGATCGAAGGGTTCACGCGAGATTTCCTTGGACGTTATTTCAAACACACCCGCGGCAACCTGTATGACGGCGGATTCTTGAAGGACGTGACCGACACACTCGACAAGGAATCCGGCGACGACAGCAAAGACGAATCAGATTTGAAGGCCCTTGCTTCCGCAGCTCAAGAGCCGGACCCATCCAAACGCTGGGAGCGGCTCAACAAAGCGCTCGACATGGACCGGTTCATTTCCTTCCTGGCGCTGGAAGTGCTCGTCTGGGACTGGGACGGCTACCTGATGAACCGGAACAATTACCGGATTTACCACGACCCGTCGAACGACAGGATGGTGTTCATTCCTCACGGCATGGACCAGATGTTTTGGGACGCGAACGGCTCCATTCGTCCCAACATCAACGGGCTGGTGGCCAACGCCGTCATCCAGACTCCGGAAGGCAACCGTCAGTATCGCCAGCGGCTGACCGAATTGTTTCGCGATGTTTACCGGCTCGATGTGCTGACCAATCGGGTGGAGCAACTGCGCGCCCGGAACCGGCCGGCCATTGCCGAGATTGGCCCGGATGCAGCAAGAGATTACGACAACGCGGTGGTGCTGGTCCGCGATCGCATCGTGCAACGTTGGACCGGTGTACGGAATCAGCTCGAAGCAGAACCATCGACACTGAAATTTTCCGGCAGTGTTGCGAAGCCGACCGGCTGGCACGAACAAAGTGATCCGGCTGCTGCCGGCCTGGATCGAGCCGACGACAACGGCAAAGCGATGCTGCATATCGGCGCCCGGGGCAACTGTTCCGCCTCCTGGCGCGCCAAGGTGATGTTGGAAGGCGGCCGCTACCGTTTTGAAGGGCTGGCGCGCTGCACTCACGTGACGCCGACGAACGACGGACAAAAGGGCGAAGGCGCCGGTTTGCGCATCTCCGGGATAACTCAACCCCGCGCGAACAGACTGACAGGCGATTCGCCGTGGAAGAAACTCGAATTTGAATTTGAAGTCGCCCCACCGCTGAATTCGGTCGAGTTGGTCTGCGAACTGCGTGCCACTGAAGGAGAAGTCTGGTTCGATGCGGACTCGCTCGTACTCGTGCGATTGAAATAGCATGGACCAAAAGCACTGGCGTTCGGGGAGTTTGACGCGATCTCGTGAAGGCGATGCGAAGGTGCCAATTCACGACGAATGAGGAATGACAGCATGAATTGATCGATGGATTGCCGAAGCCTCCGGTTTGGCGTTCGGTGTGTGCCACCGGGCTCCAACTGTTTTCTCGATTGATCTCAAAATCTGGTCCGGCCTTGATCTATCAACCATTCGTTTAGGGAAGGATTCTCAGCCGGTAGAACCGCTGCCCAACAGTCACGTTGTTAGTGACAGTCAAGGAACCGCCAGTGCCAGTGAGCGGATTGCCGAGAGGTATCCATGTCGTGGCATTGAGGTCGTCTTCGTATTCGACTTGATACGACTGAATCGAAGCCGTCAGCCATGTGAGCGTGAACGGGTTTCCGTTCACGCTGGCGCCGCTCAACTGCGGTGGCAGGACGACAGTCACGATGACTGTTTGCGTCGCGCTCAAGCTTGGCTTGCCGTTATCAGTCACGACGAGTCTTACGATGTTGGTGCTCGGGGCGGTGATCGGTCTCCAAGCGAACCGGCCGGAGGTTGGATCGATGCTTGCACCCGTCGGGGCGCCAGCACCCAAACTGAAAGTCAGTGTTTGGGGCGGTTGGTCGGTATCAGTGGCGATGGCGATGAATGTGACGGTCTGGCCGAGAGTCGCCATTTTGTCGTCGATGGAAGCCAGGATTGGCGCGGTGTTAGGCGCCAAGTTGTCAGTGCGGGGTGTCGGCGCCATGAAGAAGACGCCGGCGCTACCGTCAGGGTAACGGCCTTCGCTGATGTCGCTGGTTTGAGCGCCGAAGGAGACGTAATCCACCGCGTTTAACGAGCAGGAACCCATGCGGCGGGATCGTGTAGCCGGTCGGAATTTGGAACTGGAATTGGTTCGTTAACGTGTCCGTCAGGTAATACCCCGCAAGATTCACCGTGTTGGAGCCGTAATTGTAAAGCTCGAACCAGTCGTCGGCTTTCCCTCCGATCGGGTTGGAGATGGTCTTGGTGTTGCTGGCCATCCATTCGTTGATGGAAACCGTCAAAGGCGCGCCGCTTCCCTTGTTTGTGCCACCTGGCGTCACGTAGAAGAACTCCTGCCGATCAAAGCTCTGTCCGTCGGGGAACGAACCGTAGGAATGGTTTGGGCCAAGGTCGTTGTAGTCGATGTAGTCGAGCACCTGCGGCTGACCATTGTAGAGCCGGCTCAAGGCCAAGGTTCCCGCACCGCTCGATAGCGTGAAACTGGTGTGCAGTTCGGAGAGGGTTGATAAGTCGGTCTGACCGTCCACAAAGATTACTTTGAGTTCGCCGGGGTTGATTACCGCCCCGTCTGGGAAGAACCAGTTGGTCAGATTGGTGTAATCGTTGGCGAGGTAGAGGCCGCTTAACGGGACAACATTGGTGCTTGGATTGTATAATTCCACCCACGCGGTACGCTGGCCCGCACTATTGGTGATACCCGTTAGGTTGTCTGCTTGCACCTCGTTTATCCAGAGCGGCGGAAATGTTGGCAGGTTTGTCTGCACTGAGTTGAGAGCCCCAGGACTCCGCGACAACGGAGGGAAGTTGCCCGCCCAGTTGGCCGCCCGCCAATTATCCTGTTGTGGATCGATCAATTGAAGTGAACTCCCTGTCCCATTGGCGCCCGTCGGCCATGGCGCCACACTCTCGTATCGTAGCTTCGCCACCACCTGTCCACTCACCGCGTTGGTCCCGGGTTGCACCAGCGAAAGCGTTTGCCCATCAGTTTGCAACGAGCCGCTGAACGTATCGAATACGGGGATTGCCGCGCCATAGGCTGCCGCAAACGCTGCGCGATTGGCAGCGAGCACCAGGAAACTGCCCGGCCCGATGGATGAACCTGACGGAAAAGTGTAGGACAGACCCTCGAATTGCCAGCCCGACAAATCAAACGTGACGTTGCTTGAGGTGTTGTACAGCTCCACATACTCCCCGTCGGGCACGACTTGCACGCCATGGATGTCCACTCCCACGACGCTGAAGATGTTCGTGCCCGGCGACAATGGTACCGCCACTGTCCAGGCAGTGACACTCGTCCACGTCACCGGCCACTCTGCACCGTTGAACAGCACCGTCTTCACTCCGACGGGCGCCGTCCCGCTCACATACGCCAGACCGTTGCTGACGACCACCGAAGAATTCACGGTGAACGAAGCGGTAACCGTCGCGAGTTGTGACTGCAAATACGCGCGGCGTTGACTGAACCAGGTTTTCACTGCCGTCGGACCGGTTAGTGGCTGGCCATCGCACCACGCGATGCCATTGGCGAAAAAGGAGCGGGATTTGGCATCAATCACAGGATTGCAATTGGCGGGGTCGAGCGGGCCGGTGACGGCGTTCTGAATCGCCCGCCAATAAGCGCGGGCAAAGGGCGGGAAAGCGTACATGCGGGTGATGATCGGATCATCCGCGTTAAAGAGCGGTGCGGAACTGGCGGCGTAATTGGCTTTATACCGGGGCGCAGCGAGCATCGCCCAGTCCAGGTCGAACATGTAAAGCTGCCACTTGCCGCTTGGGGGCAAATACGCATACATGTTCTTACCGATTTCATGTCCGTAAGCGTCGAAATTGACGATGATGTGCTCGGTGGCGAATATCCCCATCCACTCTTCCATGTCCACCAGTCCCAAGGTAGCAGAAGTGTATGGCTCAGGCCGCGTGGCGTTGACGGCATCGACCAGCGCGAAAATGTTCGAGTAATCGTCGCGGCGATCCGTGGAGCGGAACATAAAGGTCCAGCGATACCTTTCGCGTTTTTTTTCTCCTCCCGTAGTCGTGTAGAGCTGCAGGCGGGGCTCGGGATCGGCCACCAATCCCCCCGCGTCGTTGAATTCGAAGGCGCGCTCGATTTTGAAAAGCTCTCCATTGCTGTCATTGGGAGACCATTCGCTAACGAAGCCGCCGGCGGGTTGCACGACCGCTTCGAAAGTTGTTTGTCGCGCATCGTCAGTCACACCGTTGATGTGAAGACGAATCGTGTAACGGTGGCTCCATGGAAGACTCAACCGGTCCGCAATCCAATAGCACATCTGCTCCTGTAGCGCGGTGGTTTCCCCGCCATGGCCCCCGGGCCAGTCGATTACTACTTCCTGTTCCCCGAGGAAGATATCGTCGGCTGGAAACTCGAACGAATAACCGCAGCGACCGCATGTCACGCCGCAATAACCGGGCGAGATGTACGGGCTGCCTTTGTAGCGTCCGCCCGCGTTATAAATCACACGCTCGTTTCCGAGGACGAAGGTCACGTCATTGAACGAGTTGTTGAGTTTGCTGCCGCTGTTCCAGGTGTTCAAAGTGGCCTGTGTCATCCAAACTCGATAGACGGGATAGTTTCCCGTGGGCTGCGCTTCACCTACGCGCAGGAGGCACTCGCGCACAGGAGCGTCGATTGGGAACCTGGCCGTCGCCGGAGATGCAAAGTTATCCGAGGCCTGCACATAAAATGCAACCATCGTGCTGGTTGCCTGCCCTGGAATGGTAGCGCTAAAAATCCCATCGGCAGCCACGGCGTCACCGCCCGTCCCGCTGTCGTTCATGGTGAGGGTCGAATAATTCGAGCTGGGATCCAGCCGATACTTGAGCAGCACCGATGAGAGCCCATCCTGATCGTGAACGCGAGCGGTCACGACGACGGGTTGGCCTGCGGCTGGCAAAACCGGCGAGTGTTTTACATCCACAATGGCCGGTGGCGCGTTCGACACGTAACGGCTGTTGCGCGCGCCGGGCGTGCCGGGATTTGCGGGAGTGGGAAGCTCGGCGGCGCACTCCAGCCAGTTGCCGCGCAGACGCAGTAGAATTTCCGGCGCTCCCTTAAGCCATCGCACCGCCGCGCGGATCGTGACGTTCGTGCCGCCCGATGGCAACGCGCTCGTGAGCAGCGTCCTCACCCGGTTGATCTGGTTGTCGCCCTTCTCGACCGCGCGCACGTGGTAACATTGGGCGCTGTTGTACCCTTCGCTCGTCTCGAGACTCGAAGTGGATTCCGTTCCTTCGCCGGTCCAACCGCTCGCGCCACCTTCAAAGGTGGAATTGGCTATGAAATTGTTGCCGCTCGAATTGAGCACTTGCACATTATCTACCAGGCATTCGCCGACACCCTGCAATAACACCTGCAATTCGTCTGCGGCAACCGTGCCATTGTCAATTCTGCCGGTCGAGGAAACGATCGTCCATGGCGCCTTGCTGCTCTCGTCGCTGTCAGCCCAGTTCGGCGCGAGCGAGTTGTCGGCGCGTGGATCGATCAACTCGAGGCTGGAACCGCCCGCATGCGACCATTTACCCCAGCGTCCTCCGGTGCCGTAGGTCACTTCATTAACGGTTATGAGGATGTTGTTGGTCTGCATGACCGGGTAGTTGGTCAGCATCCGCGACTCATTGCGGCTCACGACAAGATATCCATCAGGTTGAACGATTGTGTTGGGCGGGAAAACAAAGCGGATGCCGGACACAAACTGCCAGTCCTCCAGGTCCACCGCGTTTGTGCCGCGATTGTACAGTTCGACATATTGGTCATCGTCATTCAGCGAGATAGGGTCGTACATGATTTCGTTGATGACGATATTACTGATGCGAACCGGTGTATTCGGGGCGCCCGGTGTCTTGGCCGTCAGCCGGTAAAATTGCTTTCCGCCATCCGGGAAACGACCCATAGGGACACCATTTTCCTGCCCTTCAAAACGCACTGCATCGAGAACACGCGTCTGTGCCGGGTTCTTGAAATAGATCGATTCTCCGGCCGCGCTTAGCGCGAAGTTCATGTTGGTCTCGGTGTAATAGACAAAACCGCGGGCCGGAATGGTCGTGCCCGTGGGAATGACGAATTTGGTGGTCCCCGCATCATCGGTCAAAACGCAGCCGGAAATATCGACCTGTTGCGTGCTGTGATTGTAAAACTCGACGTAATCAACGTCCGGTAGATCGGTGTGCGCCAGGAATTCGTTGATAACGACATTACGGAGCGGATCAACCGTGACAGGATCGAGCTTGCCGGGAGAGCCGCCCACCGAGTCACTCGCCGACCAGGCAAGCGGATTGTCCTCGCCATACGAAGGCCGCGCCAGCACCAGCGAATGCCCCGCTCCGTCGGGCGAGCTGGGCCAAGGCCAGGTGGAGCCATAATTGACTTGGAGCAGAAGAGCTCCTGCCTGGCTCATTAAATTAACCGTGCCAGTGTTGTTGGGGAGATTATTGGCGTACGGTCCGAGGACGCCGTTAATGCCGTACACAGTCTGGAGATCGGCGGGCGATCTGGCCACCACCACGAAGCCTCCGCCAGGAATCACGGTTCCCGCTGGAAAAGTGTAGGCGATGCTGCCGCCGAGTTGATAGCCGCTCAAGTCTTGGGACTCGGCGCGCGAGTTAAATAGCTCCACGAACTCGAGGATTCCGTTGGTTGGGTGATACATGATCTCCGAAATGACCAGACTGGTGCGCCGACTCGATTGTCCGAGCGCTTCAATAGCCGGGGGGGCGTTGGTGCCCGCGGCAGTGACATTTGAAAAATCGCGAAAGGCGGCCGTCGTAAGCTGATTGGTGTTGTGACTTGAAACTACGAAGCCAAAGTAAATGCTCGCCGGCAGAGCCATGCTCACTGTGCCGAGTTGTGTCCAGTTTTGGCCGTCGAAGCCGGCAAAGCCCGTGAAGTTATTGCCTGCGCGTTTCAAACGAAGCCACGTGTTCGGATAGCTGACCGGGAATGAGCCGGACAATGTCGCAGTGCCGTTCGTCGCGCTGCGTGACTCAAAAAAGGCGCCACTGATTGTCGGCGTCGCCAGCACACTCGCAGACCGCGCGAATGGCGTCAGGTCCTCCCGCGCCATCATGCCGGCTTCCGACCACGCATCGGCGAGGTCCAGGGAATCGAGTCGCAGCTTCACATCGAAATCGTCGCTGCGTAATTGGTAACTGAAGTTGCAATGATCGTTAGAACCACTGATACCCGTGCCGCCCGCTGATATATCGTGTCCATCACCTGCCGGCACTTGGCTCCCTCCAGGCGTTGGATTTCCGACGGACACGAACGCGTAAGCACTCGCGATAAACTCGGTTTGTGAATTGAGAGCGATGACGTTCCCGGCGGCGGATTGGTCAGCCAGATTGTTAACCGTCAGCGTGTATGCGCCACCGTCTGTCATGGTGCTCACCCCAAGCAAAACATCCGTTTCCGAGGCATCGAGCGTCGCGGCGTAAACGAACAACCCGCCGTTGGTGCCGGTGATCGAATAATTCGAGAGGTTCGTGGCTGTCGTCGGGTTGATGCGCTCGGAAAAAGAAACTTGCACCTGGCTCGGCCCGAGCGTTTGGGCGGCTAGAAGCACCGGCGGATTCGTGTCTGCGATAACCGTCAGCGTGGCCGCGCTGCTGGTTACGGCGTAGGTGACATTGCTGATGACATTTTGGGCCACGACATTGAACTGGGCGCCGTTGTCACGGTACGCTACGGAAGCAATCGAGTAACTGGCGTTGGTTGCGCCGGAAATAGCGCTGCTCCCTTTATACCACTGAAAGGTGGGCGTCGGATTGCCACTGACGCCGACGCTGAACGTGACTGGAAAAAGTTCTGTCACTGTCTGACTTTGCGGCTGGTTGGTGATCGTTACAGGCATCTGAACAAAGGCACCAGGAGCAACAAGGATGTGAGGCAGACCGGCGGCTTTGATCAGGATATAATCCACATCGAATTGGAATACGCCGCCCGAACTGCTGGCCGTTATGCCGGCATAACCGGTCCGCGCTGAATAGGCTGGAGTGTAATCCCACGTAAGCTGCCAGTTGGCTGGCTCCGCCACACTGCCATCGGCGAGCCAGATTTTTTCAAAAACATCGTTAGCGCCACCCTGAGAGG
The DNA here is from genome assembly GCA_003219345.1 of Verrucomicrobiota bacterium. GTDB lineage: Bacteria > Verrucomicrobiota > Verrucomicrobiia > Limisphaerales > AV2 > AV2. The sequence continues at coordinate 8,776 of QHOP01000169.1, read as the reverse complement.
CTGAGTTCGGCTCGTGCCGCACTCGGAGCCAGTACCACGTATTGGGTTGCCAGACGAAATTTTGACCTGGCCCCCACGCGACCAGGTCGTCGAGGAACGCCAGATGGTTGCCGGTCTGGCCCTCGCTGTTGTTGTTCCGAAAGAGAGAGTTGATGCCTTGGTTGGAAACTGGATCAACTCCCACTCCCACCCCACCGCGGACCGGGTCGCCGGAGCCGAAATTAAGAATGCGGATGCGGGCCAACACTTCCTGTACTGAGTTGTCGTAACCCGGAAACTCGTAAAGCAGGTGATTAGGGTCGCCTGTTGCCGACGTGATGTGCAAAAGGCCCTCGCTGACGGAAAAAACATTCACCCCGGAGACCACCCAATTCGGGCTTAGGGCGGTCTCATCAAAGTCATCCTGGAAACCATTCACTGTCGTACCGACGTCCGCAGGCAGCAGCGGTTGCGCGCAGAGATTGAAAGTGAGGAGTGAAATAACGCTGACAGGCGCCGTCACCTGCCAGACAATCCGACCGATCAGGTTTGTCCTTTGAACTCGGGTTATTTGCGAGAGGAAGGTCAAAGGCATAATCGCTTCTGGCAAGCACGATCCGAGCCACTTCCTGTGAACGGCATCTTCCGGTGCGACATTCATTGGCCTTGAATGTTTAGTTTACTCATGCATCCTCGGCGACGGCGAAAGAATCTCGGCTTCTAGGGAATCTCGTGGTGATGTGGATGGCAAAATGGTTTCTAGTCGTTCGGTTGTTGGCCGTCGTCCTGCCTTCTTGTGGCCAGAGTTTCTGTGCTCATGCAGGAGTTCCTGACTCCGGGCTAAGCTACACCAATTACCGCGTTGCCGATGTTCCTTGGTCGATTCACGTCATTCGAGTGGAACGATCGAACTCGCAACTTCAAATTCATAGCACCCATGCGGGAGGAGGTGCCCTGGGGCTCAGTACTCTAAGCGACCAAATCAAACTTCTGGACTCGCGGCAGGGCACTCCCGTGGCCGCTGTCAACGGTGACTATTACAAAAGAGACGGGGCTTATGCGGGTGATCCACGTGGTCTGCAAATCGTCGATGGAGAACTGGTGAGCGCACCCGCTGGAGGCGTCTGTTTTTGGATCGACGCGCTGGGACAACCCCACGCAACCAATGTGTTGTCACTGTTTCAAATTATCTGGCCGAACGGCGCGACGAATTTGTTCGGCCTGAACGAGGAACGGCCCCTCAACAGCGTCGAACTCTATACTCCCGCGCTCGGACTTTCGACTCATACAGCAGGTGGACGCGAACTGATATTAGAGCAGACAGGAGGCAGCGCCTGGCTGCCCTTGCGGGTAGGGAGGAACTACAAAGGTCGGGTGCGCGAAATTCACGAATCAGGAGACACCCAATTGACACCCGGAATCATGGTTCTGTCTGTGGGTCCCGAGTTAGTGGCAAACGTCTCGAAGCCAGAGACCGGCGCAGTGTTCACTATTTCGACGGCTTCTACGCCAAGTTTACTAGGCACGAAGACGGCGATTGGGGGAGGTCCGGTGTTGGTGCGGAATGGGAAACGACAAAGAATAACCAAGCCGTCCGCCGAGTCTTATGAGTTCAGTTCCATGATGGAACGTCATCCGCGCACAGCCATTGGTTGGAACCAAGGTTACTTCTTTTTGATCGAAGTAGATGGTCGGCAGAAGAACCTGTCGGTGGGAATGACGTTGGATGAATTATCTGCCTATCTGGTAAAGCTCGGCTGCGAGGAGGCGATGAACCTCGACGGAGGGGGTTCGGCGACCCTCTGGTACAACGGCAAAGTGCAAAACAACCCGTGCGACGGACAGGAACGCCCGATTGCAAACTCACTGATCGTGGTGAGGAGGAATAGTTCTAAATTGTGAAACCCAGAGGCTGCTACTGTTAGATCCCCTGACCCTCAATGACTGTAGCTGCACGGCGCTGAAATACTTGAGAGAGTTCATGTCAAGCGATGAGACAGCACTCCTGAATAAATCGGCCAAGCCGGGCCAAAAAACATGCTGCGGAGTCCGATAATTTCCCTGCTGCCTCGCCCGAATTCTCGCCGACGCAGTTTGTAGTGCAAGTGGGGAGCGGGTTAAGCATTTGACGGCCATAGGGGACCGTGGCCCTGTTGTTGGGCTGGCGGTCGCCCCACACTGATCACAATGTTATCACCCCTCCCATAGAACAGGCTAATTTGTTTCCTGAATTTCCTCCAATACATGTTCGACCGCAGACGCTCCCAGCGATGAATTTGTGGCACCAAAGCTGCTGATTTCATGCGATATACGTGCATCTTTTGACGTCAAGGCTCTGGCGGGCTGTTCCAAGAATGAACGGCACCAGAAGCGCACCGATTACCACCATAAATAAATCGGTTAGCATTCTTGGACGCCGTGGGCTTCTGTTGTTGTGGTTGGCGTGGTCTGTGGCAGGAATCGCAAACGATTCCGTTACAAACCAGCCACCCAAACACGACTCCGGTTGGCATTATTTCCATGACGAGGCGGTGGAAGTTCCATGGTCGATTCATATTTTCAGAATCGAACGTTCCCGTCATGACCTTGAGTTTTGCACCACTTTGGGTAAAGGCAATGTCTTGGGAATGAGCACGGTCTCCGAACAAGCCAAGAACGTCCCAAGCGAACTTGGACAACCTTTGGCGGCCGTTAACGGAGATTTTTACAATAAACACGAGGATTATCCGGGAGATCCTCGCGACTTGCAGATCACTCAAGGCGAGGTCGTGAGCAGCCCAAACGGCCACGCTTGTTTTTGGATCGACGCTGCCGGCAATCCGCAAGCCACCAATGTGCTGTCGCGTTTCAGAGTAATTTGGGCCAATGGAACAACGACTGCGCTCGGCTTAAACGAAGAGCGGCCCAGCGATGGCGCAGTTCTTTACTCCTCGGCACTCGGAAAATCCACACGCACCAGTGGCGGACTTGAGTTCGTTTTGGAAACAACCACGAATAGTTCACGGCTTCCGTTACGTGTGGGCCAAATTTATCATATGCGAGTTCGAGAAGCTCGAACCTCCGGTGACAGTTCTCTGAACGCGGATTCGTTGGTGTTGTCCGTCACCGGATCTCACAGGAGTGACCACAGCAATCGGAGGCGGACCCGCGCTCGTAAGAGACGGTAAGGCCATGCAATGGGGCGGATTTCAGATGCGCCATCCGCGCTGTGCCATCGGATGGAATAAGGATCATATTTTTATGGTCGAGGTGGATGGGCGCCAACCCAATCTGTCCGTCGGCATGACATTTCCTGAGTTGGCCGCCTACATGATCAAGCTCGGCTGCGAACAAGCAATGAATCTCGATGGCGGCGGGTCCGCGACGCTTTGGGTTTGCGGTAACGTAATGAACAGTCCGTCCGAAGGACAGGAGAGGCCAGGCGCGAACTCACTTGTTTTGGTGCAAAAAAAGGGCGAGGCGAACGGCTCGGGTACTGGTCATTTGGTGATTCGAAGTTCGCCTGCGCCTCATCTGCCAGTGACGGAACATCACAGGGATCTTTGACGTACTTCCGGCCCGAACTTATTCTCTGTTCGCACTTCTATGTATCATTGATGCTATCAGAATGATCGTATCAGGTCCACGCTCAGTGACCCAAGATTTACGCCTAGGTAACGTTTGCCTCGCGTTCGCGCGTTTTGCAATCTGCTTCACGGTGTCACTTGTGGCGGCTCCAGCAGCGAACGAAATGGTTTCACCGCAGATAAAACCCTCTCCTGGAGATGATTTGTTCGCGAACGAATCTGTTCTCCGGATTCACGTCGAAATGCGACCGCAAGAATTGCAGTCCTTGCGGGAGGAGAGCCGGAGGTACGTTCGATCAACCATCTCCGCGGAGGGAAAAGTTTATCGCGACGTGGGCATTCATTTGAAAGGCTCGACCGGCAGTTTTCGTGGCGTCGACGACAAGCCGGCTCTGACTTTGGATTTTAGTAGATTCGTAAACGGCCAGAAATTCCATCAGCTGCGCAAAATTCACCTGAACAACTCCGTGGAGGATCCCAGCTATGTCAATGAGAAGCTCGGCAGCGAGCTATTTCGCGCTGTCGGGATGCCGGCGCCACGAGTTGGGCACGCGCTCGTCGAGCTCAATGGCCGTCAACTTGGCCTGTACGTCCTAAAAGAGGGATTCACGGAGGATTTCCTCGGCCGTTATTTCAAGCGTGTCGATGGCAATTTGTATGACACAGATTGGGGGCACGACGTTGACGAGCGCATGAAACGATTACTGGGGCGCGGTCCGGACGACGATCAAAGAGACTTAAAAGCCGTGGCAAAAGCAGCGCGGGAACCCGGTCTCAGCCGACGATGGCAACGTTTGACGGACGTGCTCGACATCGATCGATTCTTCACATTCATGACACTCGAAGTCATGATCTGCCATCGGGACGGATATTCCTTGGCTCGAAACAACTTCCGGATATACGACGATCCGGAAACAAAAAAGATGGTCTTCTTCCCCCACGGTATGGACCAACTATTCGGTAAATCTGATTTGCCTTGGAAACCGCGCATGGCTGGTATTGTCGCACAATCACTCATGGAAACATCAGAAGGCCGACTGCGATACGAAACCCGATTTACCACGCTTTTCACCAACCTGTTTATCGTGGATCGACTCACGAATCGTGTGAACCAAATTGTTGCCAGTCTCCGTCCTTACTTGGAAAAGCAGGAATTCAAAGCCGTCGAGCGGGAGGCTGCTGAGGTCCGCGAGCGAATTGTGCGGCGGGAGTTTGATTTGCGAAAACAGTTGAGCCAACGTGATCCGGCTTTGCTTGATTTCAAAGAGGGGATCGCCAGCCTGGCGGGATGGACCAAGGTTGACGAGCCGGCTGGCGGCAACATGGATGAGACCACCACACCTGAGGGCGTTCGGGCATTGCGCATTGTCGCTGGCTCGAAAACGTCGGCTTCCTGGAGAACTACGCTCCGCCTGGGACGCGGGCATTACCGGTTTGAAGGTCAAACAAGGATCTCTTCAGTTACTCCGCTGCCGTTCGGAAAGAACCAGGGCGCAGGATTACGTGTTGCGGACAAAACGCTGAAGGCCATCAATTTTACGGGTAGCTCAAACTGGAAGAAGCTAGCAGTCGAATTTCAGGTTGATAGAGTTGAAGAAGATGTGGAGCTGGTATGCGAGCTTCGCGCTAGTGCTGGACAAGCCTGGTTTGATAAGGACTCCCTTCGTTTGGCCAAGTCTAGTAGCGACCAAGGGGATCGTCTGGATCACGCTCCCGATCCGTGAGTTGCATCCTTTGGCATGTGAAACGAAAATGCTGGACGATAGATAAATTTGGCGCGGCTTCTGCTGGCATAATAATTTGTTTTGAAAGACATAGCCTCGGTTCCCCAGTTTACCATTTCGTCGCTGTGGCAGTGCAAGGGACAGTTGCACCGTCATCGAGCGGAAGCTTACGGACGAATACGCCTGGTATGAGATCTAATCGAAGACCCGCCGCATTCACCCTCATCGAGTTGCTCGTCGTTATTGCCATCATTGCGATTTTGGCGGGCCTCCTGCTTCCGGCGCTCGCCCGCGCCAAAGCCAAGGCCAAACGCATTGCCTGCTTGAACAATTTGAGACAAACCAGCGTGGCGTTTCGAATTTGGGCGAACGACAACGGCGATAAGTACCCTTGGAACATCCTTTCGACTAATGGCGGCAGTCTGGGATCGGCCGATTGGACCGACAATTTCAGATTGTGTTCCAACGAAATTGGCGCACAACGGATTCTCGTTTGTCCTGTGGACTTGAAAAAAAAGGCGGCAACCAACTGGGTGTTCATGTCCGGCGACGCTAATATCAGTTATTTTTTGGGAACAAACTCGACCGAGACAAGACCGCAGACGATTCTCGCAGGCGACAGCAACGTGACCGGGGGCGGTGGCGGGCTTGATCCGCATTGGAGCACCTTTCTCGGGACTTCGATTGATGCAGCGTGGGATCCAACCCTACACGTTCGATGTGGGAATCTAGCCTTGTCGGACGGCAGCGTTCAACAGAGCACAACCCCCACTCTGCGCGATCAAATCACCGCCTGTTGGGCCACGGGGCTGACTAATGTTGTCTTCTCAAAACCCCGAGGTGTTTTCTAGTCGCATCTGCACTGTTACTTCCAACCCTATGGCTACATTCATACGAAACTGCATGTTCTAATCGCGCAGCATTTTCACGACGGACTCCCATTTCAATTCCTATGCGAAACAGTAGAGCAGTCGAAATCGTCTCGGGTTTGACCACTCTGGGAGCGTTGACGGTGATCATCTTATCCATCTGCGAATGGCCGCCCTCTAACAATCGGAAACTTCATCAAGCGATCGGACGCGCGATGGCACAGCAGGCCTTGAGTTTGTCGGGCAGCGGAGGGCGTATCACGGTGATCGCTCGTGACACGGTCGCATTCAAGCAACCTGCCGCAGACATTCAATTGGACAGCTTCAAGAAGGAACTCCGGCGCGGCGGCGGCACAATTGCCGCGACGCAATTGCTTCAAGTGGATCCATTGCGCCCCGTCGAAGTTCCGCCGGGAGACTTTTTCGAATTGATTCGGAAAGCGCCGCCCGACAGCGTGATTGTTTCGTTCATGGGTCCCCCACTGCTAACCGAGGAACAAAGGAGTCAATTGGGCGTCATCAAACCCAAGGTTGTCGCGTTCTGTTCCGGCAATCTGACCAACTATCTCGATCTCCGAACTCTATTCGAGCAGCGATTGCTGCACGCTGCTATTGTCAGTCGGAGAAGTTCCCCGGTGGCATCCCTGATGCCCGGGAAGTCAGCGGGATCGTTTGACCAACTCTATACGGGCGTAACGGCGGCCAATCTTTCCAGTCTGCCGTCACCTAAAGTGGCGACCCAATAACGCGATGAAGCCGAGCTCGAAGCCCATGTGTAGCCGGTATCGCGCCTTCACCAGGACTGACCTGCTGGTCACTGTCGCGGTCGTGACGGTCCTGGCTGCTCTGATCGTTGTCCCCATCGTAACGATCCGTAGAAAAGCGCGGTTGGGTCTATGCTTAAGTAATCTCCAACAGGTTAGTCGGGCTGTCTTGCTCTACTCCGAGAATAACCGGAAAGTGTTGCCCGGTATTGTGAGCGACCAACCAGGCGATCTTTGGTGGTGGTACAAGGAGCAGGTCAAAGGGTACGCCGGATTGATCGGGCCGTCCTCAACGAATGATCGGGTCTTTTCCTGCCCAAACGATCGCGGCTATTCGGATCCCAAGCCATTCTGGAAGAATGGCCGTTTCGATTACGGAAGTTACGTTTACAACGGTGTCACTCTCCCAGGAGCGCCGAACATTGCAGGCTGGCAGTTGGAGTCAGTGAAATTGCCGCAGCAAACGCTGCTGATCATGGAGTGGTCGGCCCACGCGCCGTTGTCCTGGCACAAAAGCAAGACCGGCAAGGAGAACACGCCTTTCTACTGTGGCGCCCAAAGCGTCGTGGGCTATGTGGATGGGCATGTGAGCTTCACAAAAATATATTACGATGGATACAACGCCGCCTACACTCGGGACCCAATCGCTGGTTATGATTATAAGTACAGTGGAGACTGAACAGATGCTCAGAAAAATCGGTTCGTTGCCAAGGACGGAACCGCTGTGCCCGGTCATTAAAAGTACAAGCCTCAAGAATCGAATATGAAAAGAATGCTTTCGTTCGCGTTGGTGATTGCCGCCGTCTCGTCGGTTCACGCCACTACAAATCTTGGGCCTTGGATTCCTATTTTCAAAGGGATTGATCATGCGACGGGCACGAACACTCCGGGCAACGGTGGCTTTCCCGAACTCGAGGTGGTTCAAGCCCTGCGGGTTGACTTGACGGATCCGGATATTCGCCTTGTTACCACCCCACGCATTACGAACTACATCGCCAATTCGCGGGAAACTCCAGGGATGAGCGTCAGCGATTTTCTCGTAACCAAAGGAGTGCAAGTGGCGATCAACGCGAATAACTTTCACGACCCGGGCACCTTGGACTCCCCGTCCTACACGCTTCCTCCAGGGACCCCGTTTGAGGTCGCCGGTCTGGCCATCAGCCAAGGCCAACTCGTGTCCGCCCAGGAAGGTCCGGTGGACTCAGCGTCCATTCTTTTCACCACCAACAACCAACCGACCATCATTTCCTCCAATTGGCCGGCCCACTCGACTGCCGGGTTTTTCAACGCGGTCTCGGGGCTCTATCCCGTGCTGATAAACGGCGTCAATATTGGCTCCAACTATCTTGGTAGTTCCGATTTCGTCCATAATCAGCCCCAACCCCGCACCGCGTTTGGTTTATCACAAGATAGACACTTTCTCTATCTGCTGACCATTGACGGCCGACAACCGGGTTATAGTGATGGCGCATGGGATTGGGAAACCGGAGAATGGTTGCAAATGGTCGGCGCTTTCGACGGAGCTAACATGGACGGCGGCGGCTCGACGACGCTGGTCATTGAGGATTCGACCGGCGCGCCCCTGGAACTGAACCAATCCAGTGCCGTCGCCCAGAATGGCACTGAGCGGACCGTGGGAAGCCATCTCGGTGTTTTCGCAAAGCCCTTGCCCGGCTTTATTAATGACGTTGTCGCTCTGCCCGATGACACTGCCGCCACTATCACTTGGACCACGATCGAGCCGTCCACCACCCAGGTGCAGTATGACCTCACGAACAATTTTAACCACTCGTCCCCTCTCCAGGCGACCATGGTCACGAACCATGCGGTGTTGCTCACCGGACTAACACCCAATACCGGCTACTACTTCCGAG